>NZ_JAUBTT010000146.1:0-14050 GCF_036705125.1 Microcoleus sp. B7-D4 | reverse complement strand
CTGGTGGCTGTGGGCTTTTTCATTCCTTTATTTTACCAGATGCCGCCACTTAAGTTTTTTTGACCTGAATCCTTACAATTGAGGCTATCCAAGCGATAGGGAAACTTAATAAAAAACTAGACCAAGGTCGTGCCGTCATCCAAATTGGCATTATTATCGGTGGTGCGGATGGTAATTTTGACAAAGATGAAAAGAAGGTTGTCAAAGAAGCTTGCCATGCTGTGGGCATTAATCCTGGGGAATTCGATCTCTAAATTCAGCTATTTTATGGTTGGTTCTAGCCAATCAATTATTCAAGGCTTTATATCTGCGAATAGCATTGTTCATTGAGTTTATTTGCTCTGCGTGAAATGAGGGAGGCATTAAACTATGAACACTATGAACGAGTCCATTGTGCATGACATCGGTCGGAAGTGCAGAATGATCGAGTCCGAGTGTATGTCCTATTTCATGGGCAATGGTATTTGCAATTAAGTTAGATAGTTGATTGAGACTAAGGCTGGCATTGCAAGAAGCATAGAATACTTGGTCAATCCGAATAATCGCCCGATCTGTAACCATTCCCGATTTGAAGCTAGCCACGCCGAGATAGTCAACCGGCTGGCTATCAACGAATATATAAACATGAGTAAAATCTTCGCCCCACTCTTTGCGATCGGGGGGATCGGATGTCAAAAATACCTTGACGCTTCTAAATGCGCCGTAGAGTTTGGAGAAAGCGTCCATCAGTAAGGAAAATATCGCTTCTTTATTTTCGGGTGCGACATCCATTCCTGATACATCTACCCAAATACAACGGCGGAAATCGCTATCCTTATCAATTAGAACTCTTCCACAGGAAGGGCAAAACTCCCACTGAGGCTGGATACGGGAACGACAGCCGTGACAGCGGAGTTTGGGGGCTCTAGTCAGGTTTAGCCGTTGAGAGAGGGGGAGTTTTAGCTTGCGATTGTGTTTGGTTAGGTCTAGGCGATCGTACAGAGACATTGATTCAGTGTCTGATTCCAGCAAGTATAAAGCATCTAGGTATTGAGCGAGTTGTTAAGCATAGGTTTTCACAAGTTCCTGTAACCCATTAACCTTAACACCGTTACCGATGGCTGCCATTTTCCACTCATTATTATGCTTGTAGATTTCTGCCATCAGCATCCCCGTCATGCCTTTGTATTCAGAACCTGATAGGTTGTATTTTGCGAGTTCTTGATTATTAGACGTATTAACCAAACGCACAAACGCATTTTGAACTTGTCCGAAGTCTTGCTTACGTGCCGTGCAATCGTAAATGTTAACTGTGAAAACCAGTTTTACAATTTCCGAAGGCATCCGAGATAAATCGATGAGTATTTGCTCGTCATCCCCGTCTCCCGCCCCTGTGCGATTATCACCTAGATGTGTAATAGCTCCTGAACGGTGGGAGAGATTGCTAAAATAAATGATGTTGGCATTATTATTCACTTTGCCATTTTGATCTAAACAAATCACTGAGGCATCCAAGTCATAATCTGGAGCACTGCTAAAAGCCCCAAACAAACCTCCACCGGAGCGTTTCGCCACATCCCACCCTAATCCGCACATCAGTTTTGTTAGCCCTGGCGCTTCTTTGGAAAGCGAGATGCGCTGTCCTTTTTGTAGGTTAATTCCCATGTGTTTTACCTTTTTATATCAAATCCGGTTGTATCGGAATTGTATGGACGGGGCGGGTTTATGAGATTGTTGGTTTTAGCCAAATATTGTCGGTGAACCCGCCCCTACGGAAGTCGATCGGATATAATTCCAAATTAAACGGAAATGATATTAGCTATAGCGATCGAGTAATGCTTGTAAACCACCTTGATAACCTGATCCCACTGCATTGAGACGCCACTCGCCGTCTTTCCGGTAGAGTTCGGCCATGATCAGTGCTGTCTCTATGGAATAATCTTCTACCAAGTCATAGCGAACAGCTTCCTGTTGTGTTTGGGCATTAACGATCCGCACGAAGGCATTTTGCACCTGACCAAAATTTTGATGGCGTTGCTGTGCTTCCTGGATGGTTACAGTTACAAGAATTTTTTGGACATCATTAGGCACTTTTTTGAGGTTGATTTTGATAACTTCATCATCCCCCTCGCCCGCCCCCGTGAGATGATCTCCCAGGTGCTGCACTGATTTGTCGGGATCTGGACTTGTGAGATTGTTATAAAAAATGAAGTGGTTGTCAGAAATTAATTTTTCGTTAGCACCTAAGAGGAACAATGATGAGTCTAGGTCAAAGTCAGAACCCGTGTCTGTAGCTTTAACGTCCCATCCGAGTCCTATGAATACTTCTGAGAGACCGGGTGAAATTTTTTCAACTAAACCCAAAGGAGTCCCGCGCTCTACCTGTACCCAGGTGAGCGTCGGGAGGAATTGGCGTGAGCGAAGAGAGCCGCCCCGAACCAAACCGATGACTTTATGTGTCGGAAGGTGAGGGGCGGTCGATGAGCGAACAGATGATTTTTACTACACCACTTGCTTTTGGTGTCTTCACGAGATAGAATTTTCCCAGAGTTCGTGAAAGTAATGCCTCAAATAATCACCGCCAAGTTAAAGCTAAACCTGAATGCCGAGCAAAAAGCTCTGGTGTCTCAGACTACCTTGGCTTATCGCGATGCCTTGAATCATACTTCGCGAGTTGCTTTTGATGCGAACAAAACCAGCAATGGCGCTAAGTTGCAAAAGGCTGTCTACAATGAATTGCGAGTTCGATTTGGACTCGGTGCTCAGATGGCTTGTAATGTACCAAGACAAGTTTCGGCAACTTACAAAACTCTCTGGACTAAAGTAAAACAATCTAACGATGGTATTGCTAAAGGGTACACCAAGAAACGGTACAAAGGACTAGACCAACCTCCTAAATATATCTCTCGAACCTGTACCTTAAATTATCAACGCGATTACTCGTTTAAATCCGAGCAAAGGGTGAGTATTATCACCCTAGCTGGTAGAATAGTAGTCTCGTATGAGGGCTACAACAAACATCTAGATTTGATTGCCAATGGTTCCAAGGTTGGAGCAGCTAAAATTGTCTATCAGCGTTCCTCTAAAGTTTACTATTTGATGGTAAGTATTGAGGTAGAAACCCCTGAACTCGACCCACTGAAAATAACCAGAATTTCTGGCGTTGACGTGGGAATGCGCTACTTAGCCGTAGAAACAGACTTACAAAACAAGTCTAAATTTTACTCTGGTTCAGAAGCTAGACATAAAGCCAACCGCTATCACAAAGCACGGATAACTCTTCAGCGTAAAGGCACTCGTTCGGCAAAGCGCAGGCTAATTGCTTTGTCGGGAAGAGAAAGACGGTTTATCGCTGATGTAAACCACCAGATCAGTAAGGATATTGCCAAACGTAACACCCTAATTGGACTAGAAAACCTCACCGGAATACGGGATAGAACCAAGTCCAATTCGGGCAAAAAGGCTAGCAGAAAACAGCGAAGAGCTAATCGAAATAAAGCTAAATGGTCGTTTGCCGAATTACACGGCTATATTGACTACAAAGCTAATTTGAACGGCTCTTTAGCTACTAAAGTCCCAGCTAATTATACCTCGCAAAGCTGTCCAAAATGTGGACACACCTCGGTAGCAAATAGACCTAAAAAAGGGCTATTGTTTCGCTGTGAATGTTGCGGGCACGAGCTTCATGCTGATTTGGTGGGTGCGCGAAATATTGCCATGAGAACGTTACTCGTCCGGCAAGACTGGGCGAGTACGGGGAGCTTGTCAGCATCCCCTAATGTGTCGCGCGGTGAAACTAAAGCTGAGATTCTGCAAAGATTCTCGGAATTGCGGTGGAGCTCAGATGCAAGCCCACGTCATAGCGGTACTCCGCTTGATGCTGGGTAGTTGACTCTTCCTCTTTATTAGAATTAGAAGTGGTTATGGAGGGAGGCGCGGACTGGAAAACTTTATTAAGTTTTTGCTGGAAATAGTTGGAGAATTTTAAATCTTAAATAATAAGAATATTAGCTAACTGTGCAGATGTCAATAGGGATTACAACTCTTAATTATTTTTTTTGTATGAGTACAAAGCAATCATGCCCTGCTTCCCACAGTTGTGTAATCTCAGCTTGGGTTATTGTGCTTGTGTATTTTGACAAACTCTCGCAACTTGGCTCTGTTTTGTGATGCAAGTGACCATTAGCAGGCCGTTTCCACAATGCCCTCCGATTGGAAGTCTCCTGTGATGCAATACCATCGACTTGTGGCGTCGATGGTGTTGCGACGGATTCCCAACGCTTGAGCAACTTCGATTTTCTTCATGCCATTTAACTCGATCGCTCGGATGACCTGATGAAGGAGGTATAACTGTACAGTTTGGGCCCAAAAGTCTGCGCGATCGCTCTGCAAAACTGGCCACTAATTTTAGTCTATTTTCTAACCGACGAAAGCGGTTGCTATAGTTTAATTTAAATGCCGATCGGCTCGAATCGAACTCTTTGCCTGACAATAAAAGCTCAATCCCTATCACTCCGTAGTGTCGGGGAGAATTTCGACTACATACTCCGGTACATATTCGGGTCGATTCTCTGGCCGATTCGGGGGCAAATTATCGGGCAAATTATCGGGCAAATTATCGGGCAAATTCCTCGGTGGATGTTCGAGTCTGACTCGCCGGATCGGGAGATTTGCAATTAGTGCTGTGGCCCGCTGGTCGCTCTCCAGCGAGAACTCAGACCCGGTGGTATCGATTTCCACGTAGCGAGATACCACCTCTAGAATTTCTCGGCGCATCGACTCAACCATTTCTGGGCTGAGTTCTGAGCGATCGTGGGCTAGAACCAGTTTGAGGCGCCGTTTTACCTCGTCGCGGCTGTTGTCAGGGGTGCGCGGGAAAAGTCGTTCGAGAAGTGTGTGTATCATGGGTCGGGCTGGTTTGTCAAGGGTTAGGCATAGAAAAGGTCATACCATTTTCGATTTTCGATTTTCGATTTTCGATGGGGGAATCAGTGATTCCCGTCAGGTTGGGAGCTGGTCTACAGTTTCATTCTTTTTGGGAACTGGTGTCACTGGGGGAAATTTTGGGCTAGTTTTTGTGATGGGGTCGATTTTCGATTTTCGATTTTCGATGGGGGAATCAGTGATTCCCGTCAGGTTGGGAGCTGGTCTACAGTTTCATTCTTTTTGGGAACTGGTGTCACTGGGGGAAATTTTGGGCTAGTTTTTGTGATGCGGTCGCTGCTGTTAAAGATCGATCGCCAATGAGCACATCACATAATTTTAGTATTTAAGAACTTGCGGAGGCGAGTAAAGAAGTTTTCGGGACGGGGATTTAGATCGAGAAATTCAACTTTTTCGCCTTCTAAGCGGCGGGCAATATTGTCGAAGGCTGTTCCAGCTAAAGAGGCCGTTTCCGACAATACTAATGGTTCCCCTCGGTTGGTGGAAACGATGACGCGCTCGTCGTCGGGAACGACGCCTAACAGCGAAATGGCGAGGATTTCCCGCACGTCTTGCACCGACATCATATCATTTGCCAGCACCATTGCGGGTCTGATCCGGTTGACGATTAGGTTGATTTTCTTGACGTTGTTGGCTTCCAGCAGCCCGATGACTCGATCGGCATCGCGGACAGCAGCGATTTCGGGAGTGGTGACAATGATGCCTTCTTGAGCCGGGGCGATCGCATTTTGAAAGCCTTGTTCAATTCCAGCAGGAGAGTCGATCAAAATATAGTCGTATTTTGGTCCCAACATCCCCACAAGCTGCTTCATCTGCTCGGCGCTGATGGCATCTTTCATCCGAGTTTGGGCAGCCGGCAACAGCACCAAGCGCGGCTGTCGCTTATCTTTCACCAAAGCTTGCTCTAATCGGCACTCTCCAGCGAGAACTTCTAATGCCGTGTAAACAATCCGATTTTCTAAGCCCAGCAGCAAGTCTAAATTTCTGAGACCGAAATCGGCATCAATTACAGCAACGTTGCGCCCCCGCTTAGCTAAAGCCATGCCGAGATTGGCTGTGGAGGTGGTTTTTCCTACCCCGCCTTTCCCTGATGTAACAACAATAATGCGAGCCATAAGCGATTTTTAGATTAGTTATTGCTAATTGGTAATTGGTAATTGGTAATTGCTAATTGCTAATTGCTAATTGGTAATTGCTAATTGGTAACAACTAACAAATGCCAACTAACAACTGTCAACTGTCAACTGTCAACTGTCAACTGTCAACTATCAACTGTCAACTGTCAACTAACCATTACCCCCGACTAACTGCGATTTGTCAAAATCAGAGGCTCTACCGATCCGAATCCCTTGAGGCGTCACATAGGCGACTTCCGGGAAAAACTGAGCGGGTGAGGTTTCTGGGCCTCTGGCAACATACTTAGCAATCCTAATCACCATCGGTTCCATCTGCAAGGTCATAATCACGCTTTTGGTGTTGCCACCGGCACCGGCGTGCACGACTCCCCGCAAACGGCCCCAAACTAGGATATCGCCTCCGGCGATGACTGAGCCGCCGGGATTTACGTCTCCCAAAAGTACGACGGTGCCCGGATGACGAATTTCTACGCCCGATCGCACTGTCATCTGCAAATATAAAGGTTCCGCCAGCGATTGCGGTTTTTCGGCAGTGGCTTTATTCAGGGAAGAAACCGGAGGCTGCTGTTCTACACAATAGCCTGCTGTAGCAGCAGCAACGGCGGTTTGGCGGCGACTGGTGTGGACTCGTTTGAGTTGCAGTTCCACTTCCGAGAGGGCATCGGCGATTTCTTGCAGTTGGCGGATATCTAAAAGTCGATCGTTCGCCATCAATTGTACTTCGGCATTTGCCTGCCAAAAGCGTTCTCCTGCGTTCAGCCTGACTTTTAGCTGCTGCCAAAGTTCAGTCCAAGTCGAGGCCGTGGCTGTTGGTAATTCACTGGTGTTAGTTTCTGAGGGGAGTAGCAGTAGTAGCTGTCCATCTTCTGTTTTAAGGCGGACTTGCATATCAAGGCTGACTTCGGGTGTCGCTTGAGGGGCAGGTTCGGCAGCGGCTCCGGGGAAAACATCGGGTGTCATGGACAGGTCTGAGTTCGGGTAGGGACAGGTTAACATCAATATTAGCCTGAGTGGTCATTAGTCATTAGTCATTAGTCATTAGTCATTAGTCATTAGTCATTAGCAGGGCACTCCGCGCACACTTTAGACAAAAGTAGGACTTACGCATGGAGGTCTAGAAACCTGGTTTTTTTACAAAAATACTTCGTTGCAACCGGGCGATTCGGTAAAAAAACCGATTGCTGGATATTGGGCGGCAAATCCGCTGGTAGCAGAGATTGATGAGATTGCGGCGGGTTCTTTTAAATTGCGACAACCTCCTGAAATTCAGGGTAGTGGTTATGTTGTCAAGTCTTTGGAATCGGCACTTTGGGCGTTTTACAACAGTTCTTCTTTTGCTGAAGGCTGTTTGTTGGCTGTAAATTTGGGCGACGACGTGGATACAACTGGTGCGGTTTACGGACTGTTGGCGAGGGGTTTTTACGGAGAATGTGGGAGACAGGAAAAATGGATCTCGCAATTAGTCGATCGCACTTTAATTGCATCTTTTGGCGATCGGCTTTTGACTTTATCTCGATCGCTGTGAATACTTATATCAGTTTTCAACCTTCTTGGTTTTTACAAGAACTAGCAATTTTAGTTAACATAGATAAATTTACCCCACCATCTACCAGAATAGGCGCAACCACAGGCAGATTGCGCCAACAAAACGCTATATTTTGTTGTTCATAAGTCCTGAATCGAAAATCAAAAATCAAAAATCGAAAATCTATTGACGTGTGTAGCAATTCGTGATATGTGTCTTCGCGTTGATCTAGGGTGTGTCATCAATTAAAAGAGTTGACAAAAGCTGGCGAATGTGCGTAGGGTTCGGATCGCTCACTCAAGCTTCAGGAAAACCCGATGACACGGCGCTACTGGCAGCATCAGTCATTTGGCTGGCTTAACCCTCCGATCGCTACTCACTACACGTTAATTCTGTTTTGTCAACCAACCTAATTAATGACACGCCCTATATATAAAAAATATTTATGAATAAATCTTAAGTTTTAATTAACTTTCGTATTATAATTTTGGTAACTTCCAACTAAGTATTTATTCTCACTATGATAGCGGATCAATTTCCTTGGCTGACCGCAATTGTCATCCTACCCCTGGTAGCTGCCCTCGCCATCCCTTTTGTGCCCGATACAGACGGCAAAACCGTGCGCTGGTATGCCCTAGGCGTAGGCTTTGCAGATTTTGTATTAATGTGCTGGGTGTTTTGGACTCATTACGATCCAAGCATCTCTACTTTCCAAATCGTCGAGCAATATCCCTGGATACCTTCTTTAGGCTTCAATTGGTCTGTTTCCGTTGACGGGCTGTCTGTGCCGTTGGTACTGTTGGCGGGATTGGTGACGACGCTATCAATCTTTGCAGCCTGGGAAGTCGATCGCAAGCCGCGACTCTTCTACTTCCTGATGCTGGTGATGTACTCCGCACAAATAGGAGTCTTCGTCGCCCAAGACATCATGTTGCTGTTCATTGTCTGGGAACTAGAACTAATTCCGGTGTACCTGCTAATCTCGATTTGGGGCGGACAAAACCGTCGCTACGCAGCTACCAAATTCTTGATTTACACCGCGGGCGCTTCCATCTTTATTTTGATAGCTGCCTTAGCAATGGCATTCTACGGCGGAGGCACCCCCACCTTCGACATGGTAGAACTTGGCTTGAAGGACTACCCACTGGGTTTAGAATTACTGCTTTATGCGGGATTGCTGATTGCCTTCGGTGTGAAACTGGCGATTTTCCCCTTCCACACTTGGCTACCTGATGCCCACGGTGAAGCATCTTCTCCCGTATCGATGATTCTGGCCGGTGTATTGCTGAAAATGGGCGGATACGGACTGATTCGCCTGAATTTGGAACTTCTTCCCCAAGCACACGTTTACTTTGCACCGATTATGGCGGTACTCGGCGTAGTCAATATTATCTACGGCGCGCTGAATTCCTTCGGCCAATCGAACATGAAGCGCCGCCTAGCGAATTCGTCGATTTCTCACATGGGATTCGTGTTGTTGGGTATTGCTTCCTTCACGGATTTGGGAATCAACGGGGCGCTGTTGCAAATGATTTCCCACGGTTTAATCGCCTCAGTATTGTTTTTCCTGGCTGGCGTTACTTACGATCGCACCCATACAATGATCATGGACGAGATGGGCGAGATTGGGAAAGTCATGCCGAAAGTGTTTGCCTTGTTTACCGCAGGCGCGATGGCATCCTTGGCACTCCCCGGAATGAGCGGTTTTGCTAGCGAACTCTCAGTGTTTGTGGGCGTCGCAACTAGCGATATGTACAGCGGTTCTTTCCGCGCGGTGACAGTGTTCCTGGCGGCAGTGGGACTGATTTTGACGCCGATTTATTTGCTCTCGATGCTGCGACAGTTATTTTACAACTGTGGGACACTAGCGGCTTGCGACCTTGAGGATCTAAATTTGCAGAATCAGAGAAACAATCTGGATGAAGCGGTTTGTTTTGGTAATAGTTGCGTTTTGCCTGGTGATGCACCGTTTATTGATGCTAAACCTCGGGAAGTGGCGATCGCATTTTGCTTTTTGATACCGATTGTCGGCATTGGTTTTTATCCCAACATGGCCATGCAAGTCTACGATGCCAAGACTGTCGCAGTCAACGCAGAAGTCCGCCAATCTTACATCCAAATTGCTCAACAAAATCCTCGGATTTATGCGAATCAACTTTTGGTTCCCAAAATTGCCCAAGCTCAAAAATCGCCTGCTTTGGACAAAATTACAGGGTCTGAATCTGCATCGGTTTTTGGCATTGTCAAATAATTTTACCGAATTCTGTTTTTGTTGAAAATTGGGCGATCGCTTTTGTCAAAGGGCGATCGCTTTTTTGTTAGCCCTGAATTTCTGAAATAATCTGCGCCAGATTCTCCCTAGCATATCCCACCTCAAGAATCGATTTATCCTCCAGTTCGGAGGCAACTTTATTCAAGATATTTAGCGGTTCTTCCAAGCCTGTCGTCTTCACAAACAACACTTGCAACCGAGTTTTTACTAATTCTAAAATAGAACTAATTGGCTCGCCTTTATTCCCTTTCCGTGTAGCAATGTTGATGCTCAATTTGTGAGTTTTCAACAGCCGCATTCTTTCTATTCCTTGCGTCTTAACCGTCTCCAAAACCTCCGCTCGAATCTGATCGACTAATCGGTCGGTTACATATTGCACGATCAAAGGCTGAAGCATAAAAACAGTTTCCCCGCCCTCACTAATTTTGTCAATCAGCGAGCGACGACCCAGAGAATCGAGATTTTTCAGCAAATCGGAAAGCGATGAATTGACCAACATCTGCTCTCGCAAAGTCGCCAGGGAAACTGGGTTTTGAGCAATAGCAATCCAGTAGGCAATATCTTGTTCAGAACTCGACATGCGATCGAACTGCTGCGCGAGCAAATTGCTGATATGTTCTTCAATAAATAAAGCCGTAGCTTCCAAAAGGTTTAAAACATTCCCCTCAAAAAACTCGTTAATTGTTGTCGCTACAATCTTTAATGCTAACAGATTGCCTCCGTACCGGGATAACAAGATTTCCAACTCTCGATCTTGAGCCGACAAACCTTTTTCTTTGAAAATTTCCCGCGCTATTTCCTCGGAAATAGCAGGTTTTAAAGACCGCACTTTTTCTCCCGCCAGCAAAGCCAGTTCCGTAGGCTCTTCCGAACTAACTAGCAGTAAACAGCTATTGTGATTGACCTCAGACAGCCGCACGATTAAATCTCGATATCCTTCGCAGCCTTCGCGGTAGTGTCCCGCTAATTCTTCAGGTCTGAGAACCGCTTCAAAATCATCTAAAATTACCAGACAGCGGTGTTTCCGCAGATACTCGACCAAGCGCGAAATTTTGCTGTTGAGGTCGAGCGGCACATCGGGTTTTTGTTGGTTATAAAAAAGTTGAATTAAGCTCCCTAGGAAGTCGGATGGTGCGGGTGTCGATCGCAGCGATCGCCAAATCACAAAATCAAACTCATTCTGTATTTGTTTTGCTAACTGCACCGACAGAGTTGTTTTGCCACTACCAGCCAAACCCAGCAGCGCTACCAGGCGACAATTATCTGATACAATCCACTGCTTTAAAGTAGTTAATTCTTCAGTCCGTCCGTAAAAAACCGAAACATCCGGTGCTTGGCCCCAATCTTCCTGTCGGTGTCCAATCGCCATCTTCAATAGGGAGCCTTTACCTCGACTAAAATCGCTCGTTCCCTGATCGATGTGGTATGAAAACAGCAACTGATGCCTCAATTCCGAAAGCTTTCCAGGGCCGTTCCCCCCGATCTGAAACTTTTTGTAAACTTCGCCGAGTCTTTTGCGAACGGCGATATCGCTAATGCCAAGCTTGGTTGCGATCGTCCCTGTAGATTGACCGTCGAGAGCCATAAACACAGTTTCTAACTCGGCATCTGTGACACCGCGCTGTTTGGCGATCGTTTGCACAAAGTTTTGAGGAATCGGAGTAGTCAAGGTAGGAATCTCGTCTATACTAAAAATCTATCTTCTATTATATTGTGTGAGTTCTCGCAGGCGAGCAATTGAATCGAATCTACCAACGTTCAGCTTGCTTTTTGTTGTTTGGGCAGTTTTAGATATTTATACCCCATTATCTATTGTGATACCAGTTTAAACAAAGAATGCAACTGTAGGCCCCCGTTCCAAACCCATACAGAATCAGTCATTCCCAATTCTTCAATTCTTTAATTCTTTAATCTAAAAGGGTATGAGGAACCGGGAATCGATCGGCATTAATTGTTGCTATGTCCCTACTCGTAGAACCTATTGTAGGGTGGGTGGAGGCGCGGCCATCAATCTGTAGAACCAAAGGATAAATCTCCAACCGCGCCACCACCCACCGCGAACCAACAACCGGGTAAATTCACAATTCCTGAAAGCAGCACTTTATCAGCCAAAAACCTTCGCACTAGCGCGGTATTCTTGGGCCGAAAGCAGCCGCCAACTCCCCTCGCCCAGAAGTTCCAAAACCTGCTGGTGATATTTCACTAAGCTCAATCGGTGGCCGACACTCACAAACGTAGTTTTAGTGGCTTGCAACTGCTCGTATAAATGTTGCTCGTTCTTCAAATCCAAAGCACTTGTCGCCTCATCCAAAATAGCGTATCTCGGTTCCGTCAATAACAATCTAGCAAAAGCTAAACGTTGCTGTTCTCCCAGCGACAAAATCTCACCCCAATCTAAATCCGCATCAAAACCGCCCAATCTGTCCGGCAAATCTGCTAAGTTTACTGATGCCAAAACGCGGCGCAATTTTTCCTCATCAACCTCGCTGCTGCTGTTGGGATACAAAAGTTGCGATCGCAAACTACCCAAAATCATATAAGGACGCTGCGGCAAAAACAGCATTTCCCCCAATTCCGGCCGCGCCAAACGGCCGGTTCCCGATTCCCACAAACCCGCAATTGCCCGCAGCAAAGAACTCTTCCCAGCACCGCTTTGCCCGACAATTAACAGTCCTTCACCGGGCTGCACTGCTACCGACAAATCCCTAATTAAAGTCTTTTGATGCTGCGGAGTATCTAAAGTAACGTGCTCCAGTGTCAACTGAGAATCTACTACTACATCTATAGCAGTTCCTCCGGCACGAGATACCGCTTTTTCCGCTTCCAGAGTATCTGTAAATACAGTCAAACGATTGATACTAGCGGCAAAAGAACTCAGCGGCTCAATCTGAGTTACAATCACAGAAAAAGCGCGCAAAACCTGACTAAAAGCAAAACCAGCTTGAGTGATATCTCCAAACTCGATTGTACCACTTTGATCGGCAAAATAAGTTGGAGCCAGAAACAAAGCCGGAATAATCACCACAGCATATCCGTATCCAGTTGTGAAATAATCCAAATTCCGCTGCCAACCAATTAGCAAATTAAAATTGCGAAATACTTCCACAAATCGCTGCTTTATTTGAAATGATTCTTGCTCCTCGCCTCCATAAAAAGCAATAGATTCGGCGTTGTCGCGAATGTGAACCAGTCCGTAGCGAAAATTTGCTTCTTTTTTAAGTTGCTCGAAATTCAGAGGTACTAATCTTTGACCAAAAACTAGAGTAGCTGTCGTGCCCACAATAGCATAGATAATCAGAAAAATCGAAAGTTGTTTTGAGATAGACCACAGGATACCAGTAAAAGATATAATATTAACTATTGAACCCAGGATGAGCAGCATAAATGACAAACTTGTCCGGGTAAAAGATCGGACATCTTCGGAAATTCGCTGGTCTGGATTGTCGATTTCCTTGTGTAAATTTATTTCGTAATAAGCCCGATTCTGAAAATACTTATCGAGGAACTTATTCGTCATCCACTCCCGCCAGTAGATACCCAATTTATCTTCGGTATACCTATAAATTACCACAATGGGAGTGCCGACTATAAAAACCCCTGCATACACAAACAGATACTTCCAGTAATTGAGCTGGTCTTTCTTAGCTAGTGCTGTGTTAAAAAAGTTACCGACGTAACTAATTATTACATTCATACCGCTGACTGACAGGGACAAAAACAGCAGCAAAGTCAATAAAGCCCAGGGCTGCCAGTGTGCAGTCAATCTGTCTTTGAACCAGACAAAAGCACTGAAAGGAATAATTAACATTAAAGCCACGATCGCAATTGCGGGCGAATTAATAATTCCTTTCAACAAAGTAACTAAGCCGGCAGCAATACTATTGACAAATTGGGGAAATAAGACTTGAGTACCCAAACATACAGCGCTGACGAACACAAACATCGCAGCGAAGAGAAATATCAACAACAGCGCCACTAATCCCAAAAATACCCTGCCTCCCCCAGGCTCTAAAGGATAAAAGTAAGGTTGAGCGATCGCAATAAATCTCTGCCACAACTGACGGTCAAATCGATTCATCTTTGCTGTTTACAAAACTACTTTGACTGTTCTAACATATGGGAGCATCTCAGTTTTGTAAAAAGCATTTTTTTTATTGTAGTGCGAGCGTCCCCGCTCGCGTATTGTACAATACG
>NZ_JAUBTT010000145.1:0-14316 GCF_036705125.1 Microcoleus sp. B7-D4 | reverse complement strand
ACCGAGAGTTCAGCCTTGTGGCTGGAAACGCTATGTACGGACTGATTACCGTGATTCACGTTTCAACGAATCGCACCCTCTCGCGTCATGCCCTTTATCTCTCGCTAGTCTTCATTTTATTGTGACAGTATTTTTAGTTTGGTGGGGAATTGCGCGCGCATCGCCATCTAAGAAACCGGGTTTTTTGGAGTTTTCTCGGCTGTGACGAAGTATGATGGCAAAAACCCGGTTTCTGGGATCTGGTGCGAGGAAGGGCGATCTAAGAAACCGGGTTTTTTGGAGTTTTCTCGGCTGTAACGAAGTATGCTCGTAAAAACCCGGTTTCTTGCCTAAGCATTACTATTATAATAAAAGAGCAGTTAAAAGAGGAAAGCCAATGGTGACAAGCCTGAATGTGGATACGGCGCTGCTGCAAGAGGCGATCGAACTAGAACGAAATATTTCCCTGGAAACCCTAGTGGAAATTGCCTTGCGCGAATACATTCAACGCCGCAAACAGTCGCAGCATCTCGAACTTAGCTTTGGAGAATCTCTTGGTGCATTTCGAGAAAAATATCAACTGCATGAACTGGGTTTAAATCCTGATGAAATTTGGGGAGAAATTCGCGATCGAACTTTGGCAGGGCGCGAGGTCATCTTTGAATGACTCTGCGTTATTTACTCGATACTAACATTATCTCGCCCGCCTGTTCGTCCTATTCCGAATGCCAATGTGATGGCTAAACTAATTGAGGCAAAATCAACTGTGGCGATTGCCTCGAACGTTTGGCACGAAGTTCTGTTAGGCTGTTATCGAATGCCAGATTCTATGCGCCGCGCGATCGAAGCCTATCTTCAGGAAGAAGTGAAAAGAAAATTACCGATTTTGCCCTACACTAAAGAAGTGGCTGAGTGGTTCGCTTTCTTAACGAGCAAGACTCATCCCGATCGGTCTTACACGGTCTTATGCTGATGGACAAATAGCAGCGATCGCTAAAGTCAATAATCTGATTCTGGTAACACGAAATGTTGCTGATTATGCAAACTTTCAAGATTTGCCGATAGAAAACTGGTTTTCTTAAACTTTATCCATCTTACCCTTTCAATCATCGGTTTGATGAGAAATAATAATACGATCGATTTCTTCGCGGTGGCGATCGTAATAACGCCAAGCATTTTCTAGATCGCGATCGTCCAAGACTGGATAATTCCGAAGTAACTCAGCCTCATGGGCCCCCTGTTGGTGAAGCGAAACGAGTGTCCAAACAGGAATGCGGGTGTTGCGAATCCGGGCATTTCCTCCACAGACTCCAGGTGTACTCTGAATCGCCCTAGCGGAAAGTTTTTCTTGGAACAACAAACTCTCTTCAGGTGTCAGCGATTCAATGACTTGAATTAAGGAGTCAACCAACTGAATGTTCATAGCTGGTAATTGAAGAAATATCGAATAGCGATCGCTTAAACTATCATAGCAAATTTCTCCAAAAAGCAAAGAATCTTATCAACCATAGCATTACCATCAACGCAGCTTACAACACCTCGATCGTATTCTCAACTTTAAAACTTGTTTCTGACTATCCTTGCGTCCGGGAATGAAAAAAAAGGAACAAAGTATTTTTCCCTTGTTCCTTTTTTTGTTATTTTCCCAGCCCTCAATCTATAGCTTGACTTCGATATCTACGCCGGCTGGCAAATCCAGTTTCATCAAAGCGTCAATTGTTTTGGCCGATGGCTGCTGAATGTCGATGATGCGGCGGTGCGTGCGGGTTTCAAAGTGTTCGCGAGAATCTTTGTCTACGTGGGGCGATCGCAGCAAGCAGTAAATCCGTCGTTTTGTCGGTAGGGGAATCGGGCCGATCGCTATGGCTGCTGTCCGATTTGCTGTATCTACAATCTTTTCGCAGGATGCGTCTAGAATTCGGCGATCGAAAGCTTTGAGGCGGATGCGAATTTTTTGTTGTTGAATTGTTGCCATTTTTGTTTCTTGAATTTTCGAGGTTCAGTTTATTTTTAGCCATTAGTCATTAGTCATTAGTCATTAGTCATTAGTCATTTGTTATTTGTTATTGAACATTTAACCCATAACTACTAACAACTAGCCACTAACCTATAACTACTCACTACTCACTAAATAGCAGAAAAGCCTATTGACATTTGGCGGCTTTTCTGCTACTTAAGCTGTTATCGGAGTCCTACTTGAGGATTTTGGAAACAACGCCGGCGCCGACGGTGCGGCCGCCTTCGCGGATAGCGAAGCGCATTCCTTGTTCGATCGCGATCGGGTGAATCAACTCAACAGTCATTTTGATCCGGTCACCGGGCATCACCATTTCTGCTTCACTACCGTCATCAGCGGTGAACTGGTTGATCGTGCCGGTCACGTCAGTGGTACGAACGTAGAATTGAGGGCGATATCCAGAGAAAAAGGGCGTGTGCCGGCCACCTTCTTCCTTCTTCAGGATGTACACTTCAGATTCAAACTGAGTATGAGGACTGATGGATTTGGGCTTGGCAATTACCATGCCTCTTTCAATATCCGCCTTTAAAATCCCCCGCAGCAGTAGACCCACGTTGTCGCCTGCCAAGCCTTCATCCAACGACTTGGTGAACATTTCCACACCAGTCACCGTAGTGCTGCGAGTGTCCTTAATGCCAACCACTTCTACTGTTTCGCCGACTTTGATTGTGCCGCGCTCAATCCGACCAGTAGCAACAGTACCCCGACCAGTAATCGAGAATACGTCTTCAACTGCCATCAAGAAAGGCTTGTCAACTTCGCGTTCTGGTGTGGGGATGTAAGAATCTACTTCTTCCATCAGCTTGTAGATTTTGTCAACCCACTCATTTTCGCCCTTGACAGTCTTGGGATTAGCAAGCATCGCTTCGAGAGCTTTCAATCCCGAACCTGTGACGATGGGGATGTCATCACCAGGAAAATCGTAAGAACTCAAAAGTTCGCGAACTTCCAGTTCTACCAATTCCAACAGTTCAGCATCATCCACCATGTCTTCTTTGTTCAAGAAGACAACCAGGCTGGGAACGCCAACTTGCTTAGCTAGCAGGATGTGTTCGCGAGTTTGAGGCATGGGGCCGTCTGCCGCTGACACTACTAGGATGCCGCCGTCCATTTGAGCAGCACCGGTGATCATGTTTTTCACATAGTCAGCGTGTCCGGGGCAATCTACGTGGGCATAGTGCCGACCTGTGGTTTCGTATTCCACGTGGGCAGTATTAATCGTAATACCCCGTGCTTTTTCTTCAGGCGCAGCGTCGATGTCGGCGTAGTTCTTAGCCTTTGCTTGACCTAGTGCAGAGAGAGTCATCGTAATCGCGGCGGTCAAAGTTGTTTTGCCGTGGTCAACGTGACCGATCGTGCCGATGTTTACGTGGGGTTTATTCCGTTCAAATTTTGCGCGTGCCATTCTTGATCTGTTCCTTGTTTCTTTTAGCGATTTTAGACTTGAGATTTTAGATTCTAGACTTTGGATTCAATCCAAAATCCAAAATCTAAAATCCAAAATCATTAGTTCCCTTTGTTCTTAGCGATAATGGCTTCAGCCACGTTTCGCGGCACTTCTTCGTAATGGCTGAATTCCATTGTGAAGATGCCTCGACCTTGGGTTTTCGAGCGGATGTCGGTGGCGTAACCAAACATTTCTGCTAGTGGAACTTTTACAGAAACTTTGGCTATCCCCTGATCCGTCTCTTGACCTTCGATCTGACCCCGACGCGAGTTGAGGTCTCCGATGACGTTCCCGATGTAATCTTCGGGAACTTCAACCTCTACTTTCATCATAGGCTCTAGCAGCACTGGCGACGCCTTCATCACGGCTTCTTTGATCGCCATTGAACCGGCGATCTTAAATGCCATTTCTGAGGAGTCTACGTCGTGGAAAGACCCGTCTACCATAGTAGCTTTGAGGTCAATCACGGGATATCCTGCTACAATACCTGATTCGCACGCTTCTTTCATCCCTTGTTCTGCAGGGCCGATGTACTCTTTGGGTACAGTGCCACCAACAATTTTGGAGACAAATTCAAAGCCGCTTCCGACTTCGGTGGGTTCTAGTTCGATCACGACGTGACCGTACTGACCTTTACCACCGCTTTGGCGGATAAATTTACCTTCGGCGCGGACGGCTTTGCGAATGGTTTCGCGGTAGGCTACTTGTGGCTGACCCACGTTCGCTTCTACTTTGAATTCCCGCAGCATCCTGTCAACCAGGATTTCCAGGTGCAGTTCGCCCATACCGGCGATGACTGTCTGGTTGGTTTCTGGGTCAACGTTGACTCGGAAGGTGGGGTCTTCTTCCGAGAGCGACTGGAGGGCTTTGGAGAGCTTCTCCATATCTTGTTTGGTTTTGGGTTCGACAGCCACCGAGATGACTGGCTCTGGAATAAACAGAGATTCCAGAATCACTGGCGCTCCTTCTTCGCAGAGGGTGTCGCCGGTGAAGGTGTCTTTCAAACCCAAGGCTGCTCCCAAGTCTCCGGCTCGGAGTTCCTCAACTTCTATCCGATCGTCCGCTTTGAGTACAATTAGGCGAGAAACCCGCTCTTTTTTGTCTTTGGTGGAGTTCTGGACGTAGGTGCCTTTTTTGAGGATACCGGAGTAGACGCGAACAAAGGTCAGGCGACCGTAGGGGTCTGCCATGATTTTGAAGGCCAGGGCTGACAGCGGGGCGTTGTCGTCGGCAAACCGCTCGGCTGTGTCGCCGTTGGGCAGGAGTCCTTGAATTGGAGGAACTTCCAAGGGCGACGGCAGATAGTCGATGACTGCATCCAATAACAACTGAACGCCTTTGTTTTTGAATGCCGAACCGCACAACATGGGGACGATCGTACCTTCGACAGTGCCGTGACGCAGGGCCAAGCGGATTTCCTCTTGCGTTAACTCTTCGCCTTCGAGGTATTTCTCGGTGAGGGCGTCGTTGGTTTCTGCTACCGACTCGATCAGCTTGGTGCGGTATTCTACGGCTAGATCCTTTACTTCATCGGGGATTTCTACTTCCGCGATGTCAGTTCCCGTGTCGTTGTTGTAGATATAGGCTTTCATTTGCACTAAGTCTACAATTCCCCGGAAGTTTTCTTCACTGCCGATCGGGATTTGGATCGGTACGGCGTTCGCTCTCATTCGATCGCGAATTTGGCCGTAGACTTTGTAGAAGTTTGCGCCCATCCGATCCATTTTGTTGACGAACACGATCCTCGGTACTTTATACCGATCGGCCTGTCGCCAAACTGTTTCGGATTGTGGCTGCACTCCCCCTACCGAGCAGAACACTGCGATCACTCCGTCGAGCACTCGCATCGAGCGTTCGACTTCGATCGTGAAGTCTACGTGTCCGGGAGTGTCGATGATGTTGATTTTGTAATCTTTCCAACTGGTGGTGATAGCAGCGGCAGTAATCGTAATTCCCCGCTCCCGCTCTTGCTCCATCCAGTCAGTGACTGCTGTTCCCTCGTGCACTTCACCCATTTTGTGAACCATGCCTGAATAGAACAGAATTCTTTCAGTTGTTGTTGTTTTGCCCGCGTCTATGTGGGCTGCGATGCCGATGTTGCGAGTTTTTTCTAGCGGGACGGTACGTGCCACAGCTACCTCCTTAATCTTGTGTTGCTGTTATAATACTATTATACTACACAGTAACCCTATTTTGCACTCCCCAGTGACTTACAAAAGTTTCTGGAGCTTATTGTTACATTTTAATATTTTTTGCAAGATTTGTTTACAAAAATATTAAGGATGCGACATGGAGGATTCAGAGAGTGCGTAAATTTTGAGTGCGTAAATTTTGATTTTGGGAGTTTTGAGTTTGCTTCACCAATCGCAACTGCGCCAAGAGAAGCAATCTCAACACTCAAAACTTATTACACTTTCCAATTTCTCACCCGATGCTTTTATACCGCACGATCGCGCTCTTCTCCATGCCAGTTGTTGCAGTTAGTAGCGGTAGTGAGCAAAAGCCTTGTTAGCTTCAGCCATGCGGTGAGTTTCTTCGCGCTTGCGAATAGCACTCCCTGTTTCGTTAGCTGCATCCATCAGTTCGTTGGCTAGCTTGGCGGCCATTGAGCGGCCGGTGCGGGCGCGGGCAAATCTGATCAGCCAGCGGAGGGCGAGGGTTGTACCGCGATCGGAACGCACTTCCATTGGCACTTGGTAGGTGGCGCCACCTACCCGGCGGGCTTTGACTTCGACCAGGGGTGTTGCGTTTTTGACTGCTTTTTCAAACAAGTCTAACGGTTCAGCCCCTGTGCGTTCTTGGATGGTTTTGAGGGCGTCGTAGACGATACTGGAGGCAACGGATTTTTTGCCGTGCTGCATGATCCGTCTCACCATCATGCTTACCAACCGGCTGTTGTAGGTTGGATCTGGTGGAACTGGACGTTTTTGAATAACTGTGCGGCGAGACATAGTTCTATTTGGGATTTTTGATTTTGAATGATTGAGTTTGGGGTTTTGGGATCACATCTCGATTTATGACGATCGAGCGTGCAGTTGAGCGGCGCGATCGGATTTTTTTTTGCTTCCCAACCCCGACGATCGGGCGAGTTCCGTGTTATTTTTTCTCTTTAGGACGCTTGGCCCCGTATTTGGAACGACCCTGCTTGCGGTCTTTCACCCCAGCGGTGTCTAATGTACCCCGAATGATGTGGTATCTAACTCCGGGCAAATCTTTTACCCGACCGCCCCGGATCATTACTACCGAGTGTTCTTGCAAGTTGTGACCGATCCCTGGGATGTAGGCGGTGACTTCAAAACCAGAGGTCAGCCGTACCCGAGCCACCTTCCGCAGCGCCGAGTTGGGTTTTTTCGGGGTGGTCGTGTACACTCTGGTGCAAACTCCGCGGCGCTGGGGGCAACTCTTGAGAGCTGGCGATTTGGTTTTTTTCTGCGTTTGTTCCCGTGCTGAACGGATGAGTTGCTGAATAGTGGGCATGAGTTACGGCATTTCTAGCTTTTTGCTGAATATAGTGATTTGGCTGTATCCGCACTGAAAGTCCCTTCCCCTCTGGGGGGACGGGATGAATGAAAATAATTATGGGTAAGTGAGGATACCAGACTCTGTATTGTACACGACGCGAGTTTCTTTGGCAAGAAATTTGCGCGATCCGCGATCGAACTTCCTTGTTTGCTGCAAGTTGGGAGGGGGCGAGCGCAACGGGAGAATGGTATGTGACATCCTATAATTTAGGCCCAACTATGATGATTTTCAGAGCCGTCAGCAAAATTTATGACGATCGCAATATCGCGCTTTTTAGATCGAATTACCATTGTGAGGAGAGGCGCCTTAACTCCAGTCTGCGATCGCATCACCGTCTATAGCCGATCTACATCACATAAAGTTATCTAAAATTGCCGGACAATAAGAAATATACATTGAGTTGACGGCAGATGACAACCAAAGCTTATATTCCTGAATATAAAATTTCCGAACTTTACTTGAACATTTGGAAATCCGGTAAGATCGATCGGACTGTGTTCCAGCACATTCAATACGCAATTAATTCTCACAGTTTAAAAAGTTCAGACGATCGAAAAATTGTCAGCAGGCTGCTGTATGCAGTACGGCGGGGATGGGTGTCAGTGACGGACTGAGTTGCTTGGGAGTTTTGAGTCAGGGCGCGAGATTGCTTCGTGACTCCCCGGGCGTAGCAGCCTCAATGAGTTTTCAGATTGCCACCCACTTGCCACCCACAGAGCACAACGCACAGGGGGTGCATGAGTTGTGAACTAAAATCTCATCCATAAAAGTAGAGGACTCCCCAATAGATGCACCGCTGTTAAAAGGAAATATTAAGGTAAAAGGACACGGTATGTTTAATTCTACAGAACTGCTGATCGAGGCTTTCATCGAACAACTTCAGAACGGGTACAGCCGCACTTACGGAGGCTACAAATCAGACTATGCTGACATTATTGCCTGGGTGGGGGCAATGGCGTTAGAAAACATCGCCAACAGCGACGCTCTTTATCACAATGTAGAACACGCCATTTGCATTAGCTTAGTCGGTCAAGAAATCTTGCGGGGAAAACACATTCGCAAGGGCGGAGTTTCCTGCGAAGATTGGCTGCACTTCATCATTTCTTTGCTGTGCCAAGACATCGGATATGTCAAAGGAGTTTGCCGACAAGACCAAGAATCAGAAGGATTGTATGCTACGGGAAAAGATGGCATGAGAATTGCACTTGCTCCCGGTGCAACAGCCGCTAGCTTAGCTCCTTACCGAGTTGACAGAGCTAAATTGTTCATTGACGAGCGCTTCGGCAACCACAAGCTAATTAATGCTGAGATAATTAAGCAGAACATAGAACAGACTCGTTTCTCGGTGCTTGACGGCAACACTGACGAGGATGCAGTTAATTACTCTAGTTTAGTTCGCGGTGCTGACTTGATAGGTCAGCTCAGCAACCCGCAATATTTGCAGAAAATTGGCGCGCTGTTTTACGAGTTGGAAGAAAGCGGTGCTACTAAACTTTTGGGCTATCGACATCCGGGCGACTTGCTGCAAAGCTACTCTAAGTTTTACTGGAGCGGCATTTATCCTCACATCAGTGAATCTCTCGGTTACTTGCAGTTGACTCAGGAAGGCAAACAGATTGTTGCTAGTTTGTACGCTAACATATTTCGGATGGAACACCAACGTTGCGATTCTGAGGTTGCTTGATTGCAAAAGTGCAGTCAGCAGTCAGCAGTCAGTTGTCAGTTGTCAGTTGTCATTGGTTATTTGTAGGTGCTAATAACTAACAGCTCATAACGAAGAAAAAAGCACAAATTACCAATTACCAATTACCGAAGTGTATTTCATCCAAATCAACTAATTTCCTCATCAGTTTCTGAATGATATCTGGGACACAACCAATTGCTGGGTACCAAAGAAGGCCATCCGTCCCGTAGCGCTTCCAAACAAACCGCACGCACAGTTAACTGACAGTCTAGCAGTTCTACCCCAGCTTTTTCAACTTGCTTTTTGCCAATTTTTAAAATGGATTCATCGCTAAATTCAAAGGTTTTGTGACACTGAATGCAAACCAGATGGTGGTGGTGGTGCAATTCGGGAAAATTCAGTTCGTAATGTTTGTGTCCTTCTGCTAATTCTAGTTCACGCAAAATTCCTATCCTTGCTAATAAATGCAGCGTTCGGTAGACAGTAGACAAGCCAATTCGTTCTCCTTTATTCTGCAATGTCTTGTATAATTCTTCCGCACTTAAATGATTGCCTTGCGGTAGATTTTGAAAGACACTCAAAATAGTTTCTCGCTGGGGAGTCAGGCGGCAGCCTCTCTGGTTTAGTTCGACTTTGAGTGAGTTAGCACTGTATAAATTCATGTCGGAAAAAATAAAAAAGTTGAACGAGGATTCTAGGGGATTATCTGTTATTTATTCGTGCTATTTTTTAGATTCTCCTAAAGTGTATTTTCCGTGAGAATATATCTAATTTTGAACTCCCCCTTTAGTCCAGGGTAATCTGATAGCCACCTATCCCCCTTACTAAAAGTGGAAGTGAAAAAGTGGTTTTCGGTATTTGTGCGTAATTTTTGTGAAGTTTATAGCAATTTTGCTGATAAGCATTGGCAAAACCAGTTTTAGGTTCAAAGTCAGTGCAACCATCGCATCTTTAGTACAAGCAACGCACGGGCGCACTGTAAATGTGTGGCGGTAGTCCTTAGTAAAAAAATCCCCATAACAAGGAATTGGATACAAGCGCTTGATTTGATGCGCTCCTTGCGGCAATGTTACGGACAGACTCCACAAAAATAATCAAAGTGGCGATACATAAATATTAGAAAAAAACAGTCATAAACCACCTAAATACATAGCTTTGGCCACCAACAAGAAGGTAGCGACACCCAGCAAAACTAGGCGGATGCCCAAGATGGTGGTCATTTTGTCTGCGTCTTTCCATGTGTAGCCAAAGAAAAAAGTTCTTGCTTCGAGGGTGGCTGGCCCTTTGAGGGAGTAAAAGATGCCGCCGAAGCCGAGAAAGAGGTGAATCGCCCTAAGGGCGAAGTACGGATAGTATCGACAATTTTGCCTCCCGCACCCCCGCCCAAGCCGAGTCTGGCTAGGTTTGGCAATAGGATTAAGCCTTGTTCGTACATGGGTAATTCGGGGTTTAAGCGGGAAAGCTTTAATAGGGTAGAGACTCCCGCCCAGAAGACGATGAGGCCGGCATGGGCGACGTGGGTACCTAGCAAACGGCCCGAAAGGTTGATTAAGCGGGCTTTGCCGACCCACCAGGGAAATGATTTTCCTTCGGCTGGGAAGGATTTTTTTGCCATGCTGGTCACGGCGATTTACCTCTTGAGAAAGATGCCAGGGGAGTTTTCAGCGATCGCAGGTTATTGATATAGATAATCAACAATTTTAGTAGTTTCGTCAAGGGGTATTTGAGAAAAATTTTCACTGATTGGAGTTCAGGTATGTAAATCTGTAGGAAAAAAAATCGTTATATCACGATGATGAGTGTTTTTGGCGCTTGATCGGAATTGGGCTTCTCGTTAGCGAAAATAGCAGCTAAAGGAATACCTCTAAATTTATTGATAAATAATATTATTAAGGAGTATTAGGGCTAGAGTTAATGGCTACTGGTTGACCGAAGAACGAGCCCGCCGGGCCCCTGGCTTTAGACACGGGGATAAGTCGGTAGCGGTTTCAACCGCCTTCAGTTTTTGATATAATTCAAACAGCAAGTAAGAATAACCATCTACGCGAAGAATCATCAAGCGTGCGGAGAAATCCCGGCAACGGAGACATCCGCCTTTGATGCGGAATACTTAAAGGGCGAATAATGGCAGGGTGAGGAGCGTACCTATCTGGCTCGTGCGATGGACTCTGAAAGTAAGAAAAACTCTAAAAGTAAGCGCAATTGCAATATCTTTGATACGGGTATTGTTTTGAGCGTCTAGGGGGACTTTTGCCTGTCCCTTCCAAGTTTAGCTTGGAGAATCCGCTGGCTAAGGTCAGGTAGTCGCCTACCTGCCTCGCCTACAAAACCGGACTTGAGACTTTCACCTCATCCGGCTCCTCAGTGACTTGGGTATCTGTCAATACTACCCCCAGCCAAACCATCTTTGGCTGTTTTTACATCGTGGCAATGTTTGTGTAAGAGTTGAAGATTGGTATATTCATCCCTACCACCTTTGGAACGGGGGATTTTATGGTCGATTTCCCATTTATCTTCAACTCCGAAAATCAATCCGCAATGGTTACATTTACCCCTTTGACTCTTCATTAGAGTTGCCTCTTTTGTTGAGATTTCAGGGTGTTTTCCCCTTCTTGTACTCCAATAGTCGGGTAGGGCAGGGACATTGCTGTCCCCTTCCCCCCTAAGAACCGTGCTTGCAAGTTTCCCTGCACACGGCTCAAGCAAATCACTGTGTCTTCTCATGATGGATTTGCTGATGACACATTAGATGGACAAGTTGATAATTGGAGTATGTGTCCTTTCCTCCGATTGCTTTGGGGGTCGAGTGGTGTTTATGTATGTTCTCGCCGTTGAATAGCGAGTCACCACACCTCGGACACACATGGTTTTGTCTCTTGGCTATTTTTTGCCACGACTTATTATAGTCCTTGGCTTGTTTTGCCCTGTTTTTCCTGAACCATCCTTGTACGTCAGGGTCAGAATTATCTGGGGAATAATCACCAGGTATCAGGGTGTGTCGTTCGATGTGGAACCAAGAGAATTTTGGGATATGCGCCCCTGTTTGGTGGTCTCCAAATACCCAATTATCTTCCCTATCATGATTGAATCGTCCGAAATAGCGTTGGTTTCTCCATTTGTCACTTTTGTTTGGGTGTCTCTGTTTGGCGTATTTCTTAGCACGGTCGAACATCCATTTGTCGAGTTCGTGAAAGACCTCGCTGGCTACCATCTTTCGGTGGTAATTTGCCCATCCTCTGACAACGGGAGTCAGCTCTGTAATCACTGCCCCAATTTCCTTGCCCCGGTTAGAGAGCCAGATTTGTCGGAGTTTGTCGCGGATGTTTTTGATGGATTTGGCACTTGGTTTGATTAGTAGTTTGTACCCTGATTTTCTGTCAGACACTTTGTAATGTCTGAAGTTCCATCCCAAGAAGTCAAACCCTTCTGTCATATGAACGATTCTGGTCTTTTCTTCAGAGAGGCTCAGACCCCTCTCTAATAACCAGTGGATTATTTCGTCCTTAGCTTTATTGGCGTCTTCTTGGGTTTCGCAGAGAATAACAAAGTCATCGGCGTATCTGACTACAATCCGTTTTCCTCGTGACCCTCCGCTTTTCTCGTAGATGACCCCTAGTGCCTTCTCCATTCCATGCAGTGCGATATTCGCCAGTAAGGGGCTGATGATTCCCCCTTGTGGTGTTCCGGTTTCGCTTTCATGGAATACGTTCTTATCCACATATCCTGCTTTTAGCCATTGCTGTATTAGTTTCCTTGCAGGAAAATTTCCAATTCGACCTATTAGAAATTCGTGGTTGATGTTGTCGAAGCATCCTTTAATGTCGGCATCTACTACCCACTTTTTCTTCTTGTTGGGACGAACAGCATTGAATATTTTCTCTGCTGCGTCATGGGTGCATCTGCCAGGGCGGAATCCGTAGCTAGCGCGTTCAAATTGTGCTTCCCAGCATGGTTCTAGTGCGTTTAGTATGATTGCCTGAAGGCATCGGTCTATTAGCGTGGGAATTCCTAGTGGACGCTTCTTTCCATTAGGCTTTGGAATGTACACCCGAAGAGTTGGCAGTGGTTTCCAGGGGATGAATTTCTTGAGGGCATCCACTAGAATTCCTCTTCCTTTGGGGTTGAGAACTACCAATCCGTCAACGCCTGGAGTTTTCTTGCCCTGGTTCTGTTGTGTACACCTCCTTACAGCCAGGTATATATTCGACAGCGATTTCATAAGTAATCGCTGAAGATTTCGGACTGTCTTCCAGCGTCCTTCACGAGTAGCCTTGAAGATTCGCTGTCTCAGGTTCTTAACTACACGATTGGCTTGGCGCCAGTTGATGGCTTGCCATTGAGTGTCGTTCTTGTCAGTTACGTTTACGGCTCGATGAGTCATATCTAACTTTTCCTGACAGGTTCATTCCCGTCTCATTGAACTTCAAGAGATTCACCTGTCTTCCGTCTGCACCCTTTCGGGTTGGGTATCTCAGGTTTCTACCTGCCCTATCCGTCGAGTTATAGGCTTGTGCCTTTTTTCCTCTGGACTTTCGTCCTGACGGCATTCGCTTCTGAAGACATCCCTCACCCGCTAGGGAGTTAGAGTCACCTTACGGTTTCTTTACTACTGCGTTGGAAATTAGGCAGTAGACCCTATCGGGGTTATCTCGTTCCGCACCAGATGGAGATACAACTAATTCGGTGCCCTGCTTTACTCCGGGGACTAGGCGCTCACATAATCCACCTAATTCTTTGGATTATCTATTGTCCCTACACTCCTGTTTCAGTCACTTTCAGAAGCTCGGCTTAACGAAGCGTCATCGCAGGTTCGCTGTTGCTACACCTAATTAGTTTTGCCCTTGCCTCCTTTTTGGACGTGACTTCCTACTTAGGTTCGGCTTCTTTCCTGAGCTATGAGACACAAGAATTGCTCCTTATGCCCCCAGGAAATGGACACTGGCATTTGAGCGCTTGCCAGGGGAGTCTTTGAGTTTCCCACTCTCTCGTGCGGCTTCGATTCGCACAACCAGGTTTCCGTCGTATGGAGACGATTCGCCTTTAACTTTCACATGGCGGACTATTGGAGTCTCGCTATGCGTTCTTAACCGCATTAAGTTTTCACTTTTTGCATTGGTTGCGAATGCCCAGTTATTACCGCCAATGGTCTTCCAGTATCTATTTATGATCCACTGGATAGACTTTTTGGGATGACGGCGTTTTGCCCAAGCCTTAAGTTTGCAAAAGATTAAATGGTCTTGATATTCGTAAGCATCCTTGCTCACGACGGTTGAGTAGTAGTTTGCCCATCCTCGGATAATTGGATTAAGTTTTCCAATTAGCGCTTCTTGAGTCGCTGTTCTATGGGCGTAGATGATGTTTGCTACTTGCTCGTAGTGTATCTTTTGCTTCTCTTGGCTTGGGGTGATGATTGTTTTGAAACCTAGCAATTTTCCGTTATTCTTCCCAGATTGATATTTCCCAACTGGGAATTGCCGTATATTAAATCCCAGGAAGTTGAACCCTGGGGTATTTCCCTCGTATTCTTCAAGGGTATGGGCTAGGCGAGTTTTACTAGGCTTCAATTCTAAGCCCATGCTTTTTAACCATTCGGAGCTAGTCCCTAGGTAGCGAATAAATAGACAAAATGATACACTTATAGACAAATATGCGGTGTACCATTTTGTT
>NZ_JAUBTT010000144.1:0-14334 GCF_036705125.1 Microcoleus sp. B7-D4 | reverse complement strand
GTCTCTTTTTATGCAAGCTTTGCTTTTTTCTCTCCGTAATTTCCGATTGTGACAGTTGAGGGTGCGGAATGTGGGTTCTAACTTGTTACCAATGCCCCAGCATAGAAGTGAAGAAAAAGGAGTGTCAGAAAGCGTATGTGACAGTTGAGGGTGCCGAATGTGGGTTCCAGAGCCAAATGATGTGCCAAAGAAAGGTAGAATTTGAGACCTCTGCCAAGAACATGGACGCAAAACAGAGGCGGTTTCAATCCATGAGGTTGAATTGACACCAGTGAAGATTGAAGCGCTGATAACCTTTCTTGGTTGAGGAAATTGGTCTAATGCTCTACTTCCGTTGTCGATTTCTTAGGTTCAGAGCTATGGTCTTCTGAAACATCCTGTAGAGCCTCATCTATGCAAGCTCTCAATTTTTCACCAAGAACCCGAACGCAAGGTTCTGTCAGCAGGGTTAAGTGAAGGCCGGGAACATCGCGGATTTCCAGTCCGCCAGCCACCAAGGAACCCCAACCGAATAGATGGTCATAATAAACTCTTGTCGGTTGGTGTCTAGTGCGGAAGAGGGTTGCCTGACCTGGATAGACTTGTGGTACATAATCTCTGATGGCTTGACTGAAAGCCTCTGTTATCAGCGCATAGGGGTGGGAATCTTCTGTTGAGGGGCGTCTCATCCACAGATTAAAGGTTTTGGCAATCTTACGGGTAATCCTGCTATGCAACCACACCGCTCTTTCTTTGATGTAGGGAAGTTTGTCTTCGGGTCTGAGTCGTAACAGGTTGAGGAAGTTGACGTAAAGTGTCCGACCTGGTGGAAGTTCGTGGACTAATGATTGGGGACTGTAGGCATCAAGCAAGGCCAATACCGCTACCTTCTGACCTCCTGCAACTAGCTGCTGGGCGATCTCGAAAGCTACCATGCCTGCACCAGAGTGACCGGCTAAGAGATAGGAACCTTGGGGCTGGAAGGCGCGTATTTCTCTAAGGTAGTGAGCGGCCATGTCTTCAACCCGCTTGTAGGGAGCTTGTTTGCCATCCAGACCTACAGCTTGCAAGCCGTAAACGGGTTGCTCCTGACCCAGGTAATGTGCCAAATCTCGGTAGCAGAGGACGTTGCCCCCGACGGGATGTATGCAGAACAAAGGCGGTTTAGAACCTCCGGGTTGAATTGCCACCAGCGTTTGCCAAGGTACCGACCATCCTTTCTGGCGGAGAATGTTGGCTAGTTCTTCAATGTTTGGTGCTTGGAAGAGGGTAGCGAGAGGGAGATTTTTCCCGAAGGTTTTCTCGATTTGTGCGAACAGGCGCACGGCTAGAAGGGAGTGTCCTCCCAAATCAAAGAAATTGTCCTTCACGCCGATCGGCTTTTTGCCTAAAACGTTTTCCCAAATTTTTGTTAGTTGGATTTCCAAATCATCGCTGGGAGGCACAAAGGTACTTGCTGGCTCTTGCTTGAGTCGATCGGGTGCGGGCAGGGCGCGGCGGTCTATTTTTCCGTTGGGGGTTAGGGGTAAGGCGTCCGGGAAAACAAAAGCGCTCGGCACCATGTAGTCGGGCAGTTTTTGTTTGAGGAAGCGCCGCAGTTCGTCGGTAGTGGGTTTCTGCTGTTGGTCTGCAACAATGTAGGCTACTAAACGTTTGTCGCTGTCTGTGTCAATCCTTGCTATCACCGCACACTGCCGCACAGCGGGATATTGGGATAGAGTTGACTCAATTTCCCCCAGTTCGATGCGGAAACCGCGGATTTTGACTTGATTGTCGATCCGACCGAGAAATTCGATATTGCCGTCGGGCAGATAATGAGCTAAGTCGCCAGTTTTATAGAGGCGTTCTGGATTTAAAGATTGCTCTTCTTTTGCTCCCTTGCTTCTTGGGAAGGGGTTAGGAATGAATTTCTCTTCGGTCAAGTCTGGGCGGTTGAGGTAGCCTCGGGCTAAGCCGTCGCCGCCGATGTACAACTCGCCGGGAACTCCGATGGGAACCGGCTGTAGGTAGCTATCCAATAGATAAACCTGCGTATTGGTAATGGGGCGTCCGATGGGGACGGAGTTACCGAGTTGGTCAGGCTCTGTTATTGGGTAGCAGCAGGTGAATGTCGTGTTCTCGGTTGGACCATAACCGTTGATTAGCTTACAGTCTCCTATTTTTTGGAGAAATTTCTGGACATGAGGAACAGATAAAACATCACCACCCGCCAATAGTTGACGCAAGGGCTTTAAATCCTCCAGTCGCTCATCCACCATTAGGTGAAACAGACCCGCTGTGAGCCACAGAGTTGTGATTTGGTATTGCTGGATAACTTGTCCCAACTCTTCCAAAGATGGCGTATGGGGGGGAAATATCACCAGCCGTGCACCGTTAAGTAGGCTGCCCCAAATTTCCAACGTTGAGGCGTCGAAGGAAATGGGAGCTAGCTGTAGGAAGACTTCTTCTGCTGCTAGGTTGGCATAGTTGGCTTCTTTGACTAACCGCACTACACCTCGATGGATGACGCTAACACCTTTGGGTCTGCCTGTAGACCCGGAGGTATACATTACATAGGCTAGGTTGTCAGCCGTCACGCTGCTAATAGGGTTTTCCTGGCTCTCTGGCTTAATGGCTTCCCAGTCAGTGTCTAGGCAGACTACTTTGGCTCGATGTGAGGGAAGTTTCTCAACCTGCCGCTGTTGGGTCAATAGGACTGGGACTTGGGCATCCTCCAGCATGAAGGTGAGACGCTCTTGCGGATATGCCGGGTCTAGTGGTAAGTAGGCTGCACCTGCTTTGAGGATGCCTAGGAGTCCTACTAATATATCTAGCGATCGCTCTACACAAATCCCCACGCATATCTCTGGTCCTACCCCCAGCCCTTGCAGGTGGTGTGCTAATTGATTGGCACGGTAATTGAGCTGCTGGTAGGTAAGTTGCTCGCTTCCAAAGACTGCGGCAACAGCGTTAGGAGTTTGCTCGGCTTGGGCTTCAAATAACTGATGGATACAGGTGTTATTCGGGTAATCAGTTTGGGTGTTATTCCACTCCACCAGCAACTGATGTTGTTCGGCTGCTGTCAACAGTGGTAAGTCTGACAGACGCTGTTGACAGTTGGCGACAATGCCTTCGAGTAAGGTCTGGAAATTCCCCAGCATCCGAGTAATGGTGGCTGAGTTGAAGAGAGCGGTGTTGTATTCCAACGAGGCTCTCAGTCCTTGCGCCGTCTCTATCATGAATAGGGTTAGATCGAACTTCGCCGTTCCGTTTTTAATCTTCAGGGAGTTGACGGTCAGACCTGGTAACTCCAAGGCGGAGGTTGGAGTGTTCTGTAGAACGAACATCACCTGGAACAACGGCGTGCGGCTTCGGTCTCGTTCGGGCTGTAGTTCTTCTACGAGCTTTTCAAAGGGTAGGTCTTGGTGGGCATAGGCTCCTAAAGCTACCTCGCGCACTCGACCTAGCAGTTCTGGGAAACTTGGGTTGCCACCAAGGTAGGTACGCAGGGCTAGGGTATTCACAAAAAATCCAATCAGACCCTCGGCTTCCATCTGGTTACGACCGGCGATGGGAGTGCCTACGATCATGTCTTCTTGCCCGGTATAGCGGTAGAGGAATGTCTGGAATGCTGCTAACAGGGTCATGAACAGCGTGACCTGCTCCTGCTGGCTCACGTCTTTGAGTGCCTTGGTTAGGTTTTCGGGTAGATCCAGAGATTGGTACTCACCCTGATAGGTCTGAACTGGTGGGCGCGGGTAGTCAGTGGGCAGTTGTAGTATGGGCAGGCTGCCATTTAGCTGCTGTTTCCAGTAGTCCCGCTGAGACTCTAAAACTTCACCCTGTAGCCACTCGCGCTGCCAGTGGGCAAAATCAGCATATTGGATGGGCAGTTCGGGGAGGGGTGAGGGTTTGCCAGTGGAGAAGGCATCGTAGAGCGCTGCCACTTCCCGCAAGAAAATATCGTCAGACCAGCCATCATAAACAATGTGGTGTATGGTCACGAGCAGCATATATTCCGCTTCTTTTAGGTGCAGGAGTTTGACGCGAAACAATGGCCCAGTAGCTAGGTCGAAGGGTTGTTGAGCCTCCTCGGTGGCAAGGCGTTGAGCTTCAGAAAGTCCCTGGTCTGGAGGAAGTTCTCTTAGGTCTATTACTGGCAGTGTTAAAGCTGTATGTAGGGAGATGACCTGCTTGGGTTGCCCGTCCACAGATGGAAAAGTAGTTCTGAGGACTTCATGGCGTCGGACAATTTCACTCAAGCTCTGCGAGAGTGCGGTTACGTTGAGTAGACCGGTTAAGCGAAAGGTAGCGGGAATGTTATAGGCAGGGCTGTCTGGTTCCAATTGAGCGAGCAACCACAGTCTAGCTTGAGCAAAGGAGAGGGGGAGGTCTCCGTCCCTTGGGACAGGCAATATTGGGGAAAGATTGGAACTGGTGGCAGCATTAGCCTTGTGCAGAAATGCGAGGATTTCTGCTTTGCGCTCTTTTAGCTCTTGCAGCAGGGCAGGTGTCAGTGTTTCCTTGGGAGCTTTATAGCGCAAGCGATCGCCTTCGTTCCATAGCTTCACGTCTAGACAGCGAAGCTCAGACAAAAACTCATCAATCGTTTTCATAATTCTCCCTCTTCATAATCGTCCATTGTGTCGCTCTCATTAGCCTGCAACTCTTGCACTGCCCAACGAACTGTCTCAATGCGACCGCCTAAGTCAGCCACAGTAGGTGCCTCAAATAAAGTACGCAGCGGTAGTTCCACTCCGAAGGCTTGGCGCAAGCGAGAAATAACTTGGGTAGCCAGCAGGGAATGTCCCCCCAATTCAAAGAAGTTGTCATGGACGCCGACCTGCTCCAGTCTCAAGACTTGAGTCCAGATATCAGCTATCTGCAGCTCGATCGGAGTACGAGGAGCCACAAACTTGACTGACTGGTCGGGTCGTGACTGGTCAGGCGCTGGTAGAGCGCGGTGGTCTACTTTGCCGTTAGGGGTTAGGGGTATGGTGTCTAGGAAAACAAAGGCTGATGGCACCATATAGTCAGGGAGCTTCTGTTTGAGGAAGCATCGCAGTTCGTCGGTAGTGGGTTTTTGCTGTTGGTTGGAAACAATGTAGGCAACTAAACGTTTGTCATTTTCTAGGCCAACCCTTGCTGTTACTACACACTGCTGCACAGTAGGATATTGGGATAGAGTTGACTCAACTTCTCCCAGTTCGATGCGGAAACCACGGATTTTGACTTGATTGTCGATGCGACCAAGAAATTCGATATTGCCGTCGGGTAGGTAACGGGCTAAGTCGCCAGTTTTGTAGAGCCGATCGCCTTTTAAATTTTGGATTTTGAATTGGGAATTTAAAAAAGAGTTAGGAATGAATTTCTCTTCTGTTAAATTTTGGCGATTGAAATAGGATCGGGCTAAACCATCGCCGCCAATGTATAGTTCACCCGGGACTCCAATAGGTACGGGTTGCAGATGGGAGTTGAGAATATAAATTTGCGTGTTGGCGATAGGACGACCAATAGAGGGTGAGGGGTAAACTTTCTCATTTTCACCTCTTCTGGGAATACATAAGGTAAATGTGGAATAGGTAGTGGCTTCAGAGGGTCCGTAGAGATTGAAAACCTGTTGAAGGGTTGTCTGCTGATAAAGTTGGTTGACCAGTTGCTGGGAAAGAGGTTCACCTGCTAAGTTGACAGTCTGCACGTTTTGGGGTATTGCGTTGGCTCTGAGTAATTCGGCTATCGCACTGGGGACTGTGTTGATTAGAGTGACATCTTTAGCTGCTTTTAGGGTGGGTAGGTGTAAAGCGTTTTGGGCCAGGATGACTTTACCGCCACAGCTTAGGGGAACGAATAGCTCGAAGACGGAAAGGTCAAAACAGATGGAGGTGGAAGCGAGGACTCCAGCGAGTTGTTTTGGATTAAATACGGTTTGCGCCCAATTGATAAAGTTAACTGTACTGCGGTGCTCTATGGCGACTCCTTTAGGGAAGCCTGTGGAACCAGAGGTATAGAGGATATAGGCTAGGTTGGTGGGGTTGACGTTGCTTTTTGGGTTCTCTGGGTTTTCTCGATTAATGATTTCCCAGGTTTTGTCTAGACTGATTACTGTTAATTGTTCAGGGTTGCTTGGGGATTGTTCGTTGCTGTCAATTATGTTGGTTGAAACTTTTCCTGAAGCGTACAATGAATTCTGAATAATTTTTGAAGTTGTCAGGAGCAACGATAAGAGCGAATCTTCGAGCATGAAGGCGAGGCGCTCTTGGGGATAGGTGGGGTCAAGGGGAATGTAGGCTCCGCCTGCTTTGAGGATAGCTAGGAGGGCTACGAGCATTTCTAGCGATCGCTCTAGGCAAATTCCCACGGTTACTTCTGGTTCCACACCCATTTTTTGCAGGTGGTGTGCTAGTTGATTGGCACGGCAATTGAGCTCCTGGTAGGTTAATTGCTCGTTTTCAAAGACTACTGCAACGGCGTTAGGAGTTCGCTCTACTTGGGCTTCAAATAATTGATGGATGCAGGTATTGTTGGGGTAGTCAATTTGGGTGTTATTCCACTCGACTAGGAGCTGATGCTGTTCGGCTTCTGTTAACAGCGGTAAGTCTGAGAGGTGTTGTTCTGGGTTAGCGACGATGCTTTTTAGTAAGGTCTGGAAATGTCCCACCATTCGAGTGATGGTTGCAGCCTCGAATAGGTCTGTGTTGTATTCAACCCCACCTTTGATGCCCTCTGAAGTTTCTTCCAGAGCGAGGGTTAAATCCAACTTTGCTGTGCCGTTATGGACTTCCAGAGGGGTTAGACTTAGACCCCGAAACTCCAAAGCCGCTATCAGGGCATTCTGGAAAACAAACATCACCTGAAACAGGGGGGTTCGGCTCAAATCTCTTTCTGGTTGCAGTTCCTCTACCAACTTCTCGAAAGGCAAATCCTGGTGAGTATAGGCTCCCAAAGCCACCTCACGCACCCGACCTAGCAATTCCCGGAAACTTGGATCGCCTGAAAGCTCAGTTCGTAGTACCAGAGTATTGACAAAAAATCCAATCAACCCTTCGATTTCAACGCGGTTGCGATTAGCAATGGGAGAACCAACAATAACGTCTTCCTGACCTGTATATCGGTAGAGCAGTATCTGGAAGACCGCCAGTAAGGTCATAAACAAAGTAACGCCTTCCTGCTGCGAGAGCGCTTTGAGGGCATCGGTACTTTTCTTAGGCAGTTCCAGAGATTGCCTTGCACCTCGATAAGTTTGAACAGGAGGTCGGGGGCGATCCGTGGGCAACTCCAGCACAGGCAACTGACCACCTAGATGCCGCTTCCAGTAGTTAAGCTGAAACTCCAACACCTCACCGACGAGCCACTCGTTCTGCCAGACAGCAAAGTCAGCATATTGGATAGGTAGTTCAGGCAATGACGAGGACTTCTCGGTGGAAAAAGCTTCATAAAGCACCGACAATTCCCGCATAAACACACCAAGAGACCACCCGTCGGAAACAATGTGGTGCATGGTCAAGAGAAGCAAATGTTCCTCTTTTCCCAGATGCAGGAGATTGACGCGAAACAAGGGTTCATTAACCAAGTCAAAGGGGCACTGAGCTCCCTCAGTAGCCAACCGTTGAGCTTCCACCTCCCGTTCAGTCTCAGGAAGTTTCCGGAGGTCTACTATCGGTAATAGCAAGGTAGCAGCAGGACGAATGATCTGAATTGGCTGCCCATTCACAGCACTAAAGTTAGTCCGTAGAGCTTCGTGACGCCTCACAATTTCACTTAAGCTCTGCTCTAGTGCCGTCACGTTGAGCGAACCTTTCAAGCCAATAGCGTTAGGGATGTTATATAGGGGTGTCCCAGACATCAATTGGTCGAGGAACCACAGCCGCTGCTGAGCAAAGGACAGAGGCAGGTCTCCCTCGCGTGAGATGGGACTAATTGGCAGAGCCTGTAGACTCCCTTCTTCGGCTCGACAGGCTGCCTCCACGATCTTTGCCAAGCCCGCTAGGGTGGGTTCTTCAAAGAGAGTATGCAGGGGGAGTTCCACTCCGAAAGCTTTGCGGACGCGAGAAATGACTTGGGTAGCGAGTAAGGAATGTCCCCCCAACTCAAAGAAGTTGTCGTGAATACTTACCCCCTCAAGCCTGAGGACTTCGCTCCAGATGCCCGCCAGCAGTTCCTCAAAAGGGGTAAGATGCGGCACAAAAGTTTCTTCCAGATCTGACCTTGTCCCATCAGGCACTGGCAGAGCGCGGCGATCCACCTTACCATTGGGTGTCAGCGGCAGAGCTTCAAGCTGCACAAATGCAGAAGGTATCATGTGGTCGGGCAGTTTCTCCTTTAGGTAGCGACGCAGTTCACTGGTGGAGAGGACTTGCTCCTGGCTCGGAACCACATAGGCTACTAAGCGCTTGTCACCAGGGTCGTACTCCTGGTCTATAACTACGGCATCCTGCACAGCCCGGTTTTGCCTCAGCACTGTCTCAATCTCGCCTAGCTCAATGCGGAAGCCACGAATTTTTACCTGATTATCGATGCGACCGAGAAACTCAATGTTGCCGTCCGGTAAATAGCGAGCTAAGTCTCCAGTTTTGTACAGACGTGCTGCGGGAGCGTCACTAAAGGGGTTGGGGATAAACTTCTGGGCTGTCAACTCAGTCCGGTTGAGATAGCCCCGGGCTAAGCCGTCGCCGCCGGTGTACAACTCGCCGGGAACTCCGATGGGGACAGGCTTCCGGTGGCTATCCAACACATAAACCTGAGTATTGGTAATGGGGCGTCCGATGGGGACGGAGTTACCGAGTTGGTCAGGCTCTGTTATTGGGTAGCAGCAGGTGAATGTCGTGTTCTCGGTTGGACCATAACCGTTGATTAGCTTACAGTCTCCTATTTTTTGGAGAAATTTCTGGACATGAGGAACAGATAAAACATCACCGCCAGCTAATAGTTGACGCAAGGGCTTTAAATCCTCCAGTCGCTCATCCACCATTAGGTGAAACAGACCAGTTGTGAGCCCTAGAGTTGTGATTTGGTATTGCTGGATAACTTGTCCCAACTCTTCCAAGGATGGCGTATGGGGTGGAAATATCACCAGCCGCGCACCGTTAAGTAGGCTGCCCCAAATTTCCAACGTTGAGGCGTCGAAGGAAATGGGAGCTAGCTGTAGGAAGACTTCTTCTGCTGCTAGGTTGGCATAGTTGGCTTCTTTGACTAACCGCACTACACCTCGATGGATGACGCTAACACCTTTGGGTCTGCCTGTAGACCCGGAGGTATACATTACATAGGCTAGGTTGTCAGCCGTCACGCTGCTAATAGGGTTTTCCTGGCTCTCTGGCTTAATGGCTTCCCAGTCAGTGTCTAGGCAGACTACTTTGGCTTGATGTGAGGGAAGTTTCTCAACTTGCGGCTGTTGGGTCAATAGGACTGGGACTTGGGCATCCTCCAGCATGAAGGTGAGACGCTCTTTTGGATATGCTGGGTCTAGTGGTAGATAGGCTGCACCCGCTTTGAGAATACCGAGAAGTCCCACCATCATCTCAAGCGATCGCTCTACGCAAATTCCGACCAGCATTTCTGGTTCTACACCCAATTTTTGGAGGTGGTGTGCTAGTTGATTGGCACGGCAATTGAGCTGCTGGTAGGTTAGTTGCTCGTTTTCAAAGACTACCGCAACCGCGTTGGGAGTTTGCTTGGCTTGGGCTTCAAATAACTGATGGATACAGGTTTGATTGGAGTAATCTGTCTGGGTGTTATTCCACTCTACCAACAACTGATGCCGTTCGGTTTCTGTTAACAGCGGTAATTGACCAATTGGTTGCTCGACATTAGCGACAATACCCTCAAGCAAAGTCTGGAAATGTCCTGCCATCCGCACAATTGTAGCTGCGTAAAACAAATCGGTGTTGTATTCAAACCGACAAGACAGCCCTTCAGGTGTATCAACAATATCCAGGGTTAAATCAAACGCGGTAATTCCTCTGTCAAACTGGAAGTCATCAAATCTTAGACCTTGTACCTCCACAGTTTCATTAGGTACGTTTCGCAATTGGAACAATACTTGAAACAGAGGAGTATGACTCAAGTCTCGGTCTGGTTGTAGTTCTTCCACCAGTTTCTCGAAAGGAATACCCTGGTGTTCATAGGCTTCTATTGCTACCTTACGGACTGTAGCTAAGAGTTGAAGGAAAGTTAGCTTACTATCAACGTAAGTTCGTAAAACTAGGGTATTAATGAAAATCCCAATCAGTGTCTCTGTTTCTATACGATCGCGTCCTGCGATCGGCGCTCCCACAACAATATCTTCCTGACCTGTGTAACGATGAAGCAATATCTTAAAAGCTGCCAACAAGGTCATAAACAACGTTACCCCTTCCCGTTGACTCAGAAGCTTCAGCGATTGGGTCAGGGACTTGGGTAATAACAGGGATTGCTTTGCACCTCGAAACGTTTGCACGGGCGATCGCGCTCTGTCAGTCGGTAACTCTAATACAGGTAAGTCACCGCCCAGTTGTCCCCTCCAGTAGGCAAGTTGTGACTCTAAGACCTCTCCCTGTAGATGCTGTTGCTGCCAATAGGCAAAATCTGCGTATTGGATAGGTAATTCAGAGACAGTCGATGGCTTTCCAGCACCAAAGGCTTCATAAAGCAAGGCGAGTTCTTTGAGGAGAACTCCCACAGACCAGCCATCAAAGATAATATGATGCAGGGTCAACAGCAGGATATGTTCTTGTTCGCCAAGTCTCACTAAATTGGCTCTGACCAAAGAACCAAACGCTAAATTAAAGGGACGTTGGGCTTCTTCTGTCGCTAGTTGTTGGAGTTTGGCCTGCTTATCTTGGCTTGGTAAATTACTAATGTCTACAATGGGTAAAGTCAAGGTCAAACTTGGAGCAATGACTTGAACTGGTTTCCCATCCACAGCCGCAAAGCTAGCACGTAAGACTTCGTGGCGACGCACAATTTCATTAAGACAAAACTCCAGCACTGCTACATTGATCCCACCGACGAGACGGATATTTGTGGGACGATTGTAAGCAGGATTCCCTGATTTTAACTGGTCTAGCAACCACATCCTAGTTTGTGCAAACGAGAGAGGAGCTTCTTTCTGATTTGCTCTTGGGGAGATGGTTTGGTGAGGATTAGCAACAGCCTTTTCCTTGAGTCTCTGCTCTAACAGCGCCCGCTTGGCTGGTGAGAGTTCAGCAATCCGTTTGTTGATATCATTCATATTTTCTGGCTTCAAATATCAAATTTTCTTAACTATTTATTCTTATTGGCAAGATTTTCATCCAAAAGGGCAGTACATTCCTGCACGCCCACACGTTCTTTCTGCAAAAATCCATCCTTTTCCCTCAAGCATTTCATTTCATCCTCAAGGGCAGCTTGGGCAGCAAACAGACAAGGTGTACTGTAGTTAACAAGAGAAACACCAGCATCTCTCAGTTCTGTTAAGCTACAGGGTGGAGATTTGCCACCTGCAATTTGGTTAAATACCAGAGGTTTGTCCAGTTGACTTTTTAGGATTTTGATTACGTCTAGATCCTTGATTCCATCAGCCAATATAGCATCAGCTCCCGCCACTGAAAACGCCTTTGCTCTATGGATGATTTCATCAATATCTGTTGCATCTGTCCGAGCCACCACAAAAAGTTCTCGGCGAGTTGCTAGAATACTTTTCAATTTTTCCAGAAATTCATCCAACTCCATCAGGAGTTTGCCATCAAAATGACCGCATCTTCGAGGTCGCTTTTGATCTTCAATAATCACCCCCGCAACTCCAATAGATTCCAACAGAGATACTACATGACAAGCAACTTCCGTATCCACATAGCCGTCATCAATATCGACGATAATATAATGATGGGGCAGCACGGTTTTGACTCGTTGGACAAATGCTACAATATCAGACCATGCAATAAACCCAATGTCTGGTAAGCCGTAATAGCTAGCAGCGAAACTGAACCCACTAATAAAAATGCCGTCGTAATATTTTCCAACTACTGAGGCTGAAAACACATCATAAACCCCTATAAAAGGAATGATATCTCGTACCATGATTTCTTGACGCAATCGTTCTCCAAAACTGACAATCATGGGTTTAGTTTTTGGGTGAAAATTCGATGATGGCATAGTTACTCTCTCTTGTCAAGAAGTTTTTGCACCTCTTGATCCGTGAGGGATTCCAACTCGACTAGCAGAGTGGTTAATTCATCAGACCTTACCGTTTCTGCTTCTGCTTGAATTTGAGCAATTTTTACTGCCATATTGGCGACTGTTGGTTGCCCAAAGAATATGGAGAGTGATAATTCAACCTGTATGGATTCAAGCACGCGGTTGACAATTTGAGCCGCCAAGATGGAATCTCCTCCCAACTGGAAAAAATTGTCATGAATACCGATTGACTTAACCCCTAAAACAAGAGACCAAATATTCACCAACTGTTCTTCTAGGGGGGTACGGGGAGGGACAAATTCCGGTCTGGGGGCTGTCGGATCTGAGGGTTGAAGTCCTAGTTTTTCAGCTAACCCAATTCGCTGTAGTTTGCCTGTGGGACCTTTGGGAATTTCCTCGACAAATAACACCACACGGGGGACTTTAAAATCAGCCAGTTTCTGAGCGACAAATTCTTTGATTTCTTGCTCAGTCGCCGAAGCATTCTCTTTAAGAACTATGGCGGCAGCTACCTCTTCACCTAAAAGCGTATGAGCCGCAGCAAAGGTAACTACCTGTTTTACAGCCGGATGTTCTAACAGCACTTCATCCACTTCACGGGGAAAAATTTTCTCTCCACCCCGGTTAATTGTTTCTTTAATCCTGCCTTTGAGGAAAAGATAGCCGTCGGTATCTAAAGAGCCTAAATCCCCAGTTCTAAACCAGCCTTTGGTAAAAGCACTGTCGTTCGCTTCGGGATTATTTTCGTAGCCTGATGTGACATTCGCACCTTGGATAACGACTTCCCCAATTTCCTCGGCTGGTAGCAAGTTACCCCCCGGATCCATAATTGCCACTTCAGGACCAGCAGCTATACCTACTGAACCCGGCTTACGCTGATGTGGTGGTAAGGGATTGCTACTCATTTGATGAGCAGCCTCTGTCATGCCATAGGACTCAATAACTGGCACATTAAACACGCTTTCTAACTCGGCCATGACTTGAGGAGGCAAAGGAGCAGAGGAGGAGCGAATCAACCGGAGTGGGCAACGGACAATAATTTCGCGGTTTGCCTCGGTTCTGGCAAGAATCGCTTGGTGCATTGTTGGAACAGCACTATACCAAGTGGGATGAAAACTTTCTAACCAGTCAAAGAATTTGGGAGCATAAAAGCCTGAAGTACAAACTACGCTTGCCCCAGCACTAAGGGAGGACAGCAAAACCCCCACCAGCCCATGAATGTGAAACAGTGGCATCACATTCAAACAGCGATCGCTCTGGCTCAACTTTAGGGCAAGTTGAATATTCTCGGCTGAAGTACACAAGTTGGCATGGGTTAAGGGGACTATTTTAGGACGAGAGGTAGTCCCTGAAGTATGTAGCACTAACGCTACATCTTCTGGTTGAGCCAAGCCCCCCGAAGCAGGAGACTGTGGCTCACCGCCACTGAGAGTAAAAATGCCTGCTTCTGCTGTTAAGACAGGGGAAAGTTCGATAATCGGAATGCCTCGTTGTTTGGCTGCAATTCTGGCAGGCTCTGCAAGTTGTGACTGAACAATCAGTGCTTTAGCATTCAAATCCGATAGATAAAAATCAAATTCCTTCGTGCGATAAGCTGGGTTGAGGGGAGCACAAGTAGCACAAGAGGCTATGGCTAAAAAAGCCACTGCCATCTCTGGACTATTGGGCAGCGCAACTGCTACTCGGTCAAAGCGACCTATACCTAAGCAATTGAGTTGGCTGATTACAGAGTCAATCTGCTCAAGCAAACGGCGATAGGTAAGCGGTAAGCGCTCAGGAGAAGAAATAGCAATGGAATCGGGATTTTTTTGGGCTTGAGCTTTCAGCTTTTGATATATTTCTTTATGAGAAAACAGTTGACTTAACATTTATGATTCTCCGGTATCATCTCTTACTTAGTCGAAGCAGAGGCAAGCTTTTTCTCCAATTTTTCTGTGTATCTCTTCTTCACCTCTTAGCCATTGGTAACAAGTTAAGCCTGTATGGCAGTTGTCAAGGGGATTTGAGAAGATGTGTCAAAGAAATATTGGTTTTTGCCTCGCTGTCGATCAGGGAAAGGTGCAACAATTAACTTAACATTGGGCTTTCGTTGAGATTTAACAATACCTAAATCTCGGTTTTCGGGCGCGGCGAAATACTTTGGGGGGTCAGTGGCCTTACCTTTTTGATGAGCTACATAAAAATGGTAAAGACCCCGGTAAATCATTTCTAATGAAATCGAAT
>NZ_JAUBTT010000239.1:0-2036 GCF_036705125.1 Microcoleus sp. B7-D4 | reverse complement strand
TTGTTCGCGGCTTTGGGTAAACGAGATTCGATCGCGATTTTTGGCACGGATTACGAGACTCCTGACGGTACTTGCATCCGGGATTACATTCACGTTAACGATTTGGCATCTGCTCACATTTTGGGATTAGAATATTTGTTAAATGGTGGCAAATCTGATTTCTTTAATTTGGGCAATGGCGGCGGGTTTTCGGTGAAAGAGGTGATAGAAGCGGCTCGTCAAGTGACGGGAAAAGAGATTAAGGCTGTTGAGCGTGAACGGCGTCCGGGAGATCCGCCTTCTTTGGTTGGCAGCAGCAAAAAGGCGATCGAAACCTTGGGTTGGTCTCCCGAATATCCCGACATTAAGAACATTATCTCCCATGCTTGGCAGTGGCATCAAAAGCGTCACAGTTAGCATAAACTCAAATAAAACAAGTGCAAAAATTGAGTCAAAAATAATGTTAAACAGTTACAAAGATTTTTGTTTTTGCACCTTAGCTTTTGGGAAAAAGTATCGCGAATTAGCCAAACAACTAGCAGCAGACTTAGAAACTCATTCTCTAGGGACGATGCTAGTTGTTTGTACTGACTACCCAAATGACTTTCAGAAGTTGACGAATGTTTTCGCCTTTAAAAAAAGTCGCGAAGGTGTAGATTATTGTTATAATGATAAACGATTTGCACTAAAAAAAGCCTTAGAATTATGCCGAGTGACAATCTTTGTGGATGCAGATACAAGAATCATAGGAAAAGTGCCGGAGAGAGAATGGATGTCAGGAATTACTTGTAAAGAGTTTATTCCCATTCTAGAACATCCACCAAATCAATCATTGCCGGGGAGAAAAGAGGCAATTCATAAATTAGCCAAAAAGCTAGAAATACCATTGAAGAATGTAAGTTTTGTTCCAGAAAACTTGTTCGTAATTGCGAGAGACAATGGGAAAGAAATTCAGTTTATTCAAGAATGGGGAAAGATTGGAAGATTTTTTGAAGTGCAAAAAGTCAAAACAAAAGACGGTAATCCCATTGGGTTAGCAACTGCTAAAGTTGGGTGGAATATTCGTAATGATGGGTGGCAGGAACTCGCTCAAATTATGGAGCATTCTTTGGCTCATTGGGACTGGGAAAAAAATCAAGTAAGAACCTTTTGGGATAAAGTTTGGGCTAAATTGCAGTTTGAGCATTGGCAATATCTCTATCGGTTATTAAAAACACAGTTAATTGCCTTATTAAATTTCGATTTTTACTATCGTTAGAAAAAAAAGATAGAGGATTTATCACCATTTTAATTGGATTGTATTCATTTCAAGACTGCATACATTTTCTAGCTTCAGTCAGGAAGTTTCACCGCGAACCAATTATTATTTTAATAGATAGATCCCCGCGATTTTTATATCCATTACTTTTGGTGTTCGGAAATGTGAGATTGCATGCCGCACCGTCTCACAAAAATCCTGTTTTAGCATCGCGACAAGCTAAGCTGGCTTTGTATCAACAATCTCCTTTTGAGAAAACTATTTATCTGGACTGCGATATTTGTTTGCTATCGCCAATATATGAAGTTTTTGACTATCTTGATGAAGTAGATTTGCTGATAACAGAAGATGTGCAGCCTGCCATTGCTAAAGCGGCAAATTTATTAAGAGTCAAGCAGGATATTCTGTCAACTTTGCAGTCTGTCGGGTTGCCGCTAAATGAAAATAGCATTCAAGACAATGGCGGATTTATCGCTTTTACGAAAAGCAGTAAAACTCAGGAATTGTTCACCAACTTTAAGAAATATTTCGAGATGGTAGTGGCGCATCAAAATGTGCTAATAGTGAAAGACTAGGGCGCTTTTGCAGCGGCTGTGGAATCGGTGAAACCGAAAATGACAACTTTGTCCCCGGTTTACAACTACTTGGATAAGTGGAAAGATGTTTATACGATCGACAAACCGATTAAAGTAATGCACTGCACTTATCCTTACCGCCCTCAGTACGCGAAGAACGTGACGCGATCGCTCTTTACTAGAATAGTCGATCGCACGGCTCAAATATTTTTACCAAATCAACT
>NZ_JAUBTT010000238.1:0-2039 GCF_036705125.1 Microcoleus sp. B7-D4 | reverse complement strand
TTTCTTAAAGCTTTGTGGGATACCACCATACTCTCAGACGTATCTGATGAGTGTGCTATATTCAGATTTTCGCCGATTGTCGGGGATTGTCTGAATTAAAAGTATCAGTAACAAATAAAGGGGGTATTAAAAGCAGATTTGCTATTACATGGCACATCCCAAATCTACGGCAAACATCCAAGGCGTTGCGGATTTACGGTATGAAAGGTTAAATAGGCCCGTCATAGAAACCAGTATCCACAAAGCTTTTGGATTTTAAAGTTATTTTTTTCATACCCTGATTAAGCAACGCCACTTTGAGATTGCTTCACTGAGTTCGCTGGGCGACAGCAATACGTTACTTTTTCGTAAGTCCTGTAATCCTAACAATTCGAGCCGTGAAAGGTATAAGTTGCTACATCAAAGGTAAAGTTTCGATTGACATAGTTCCCCTTTGTCCATGTCCCAAACTACATCAATCATGAGAAATTTTTTGTAGTCTGGAAAATTAATCAACCTTTTGCCTGCAACAACTGTGGCTGCAAAACCTGATTTAATTTGCCACTACGAAACCCCTCCAAATCCAAAGTCGCGTACACAAAACCAAACTCCTGGAACACCGCCACCAATGCAGGCAAATCCGTATTTACCACAAACTCCTGAATCTCCTCTGCGGGTAACTCAATCCGCGCCGTATCTCCGTCCGATCGCACTCGCAAATTTTTCAGTCCCAACTGTCGCAAATACCGTTCGGCGCGCCCCACTCTTTGCAACTTTCCAACGGTGATTTCTTCGCCGTAAGGAAAGCGCGAACTCAAACAAGGTTGAGCCGGTTTGTCCCACCAAGGCAAACCCAATTCTTTGGCCAACTGCCGCACTTCCAATTTAGTCATGCCTACTTCTGCTAAGGGCGATCGCGCGCCGCGTTCCTTCGCAGCCTGAATTCCGGGACGGTAATCCTTTAAATCGTCAGCATTAACCCCATCCACCACATAAGGATAACCCTTTGCTAGTGCTAGGGGTTTCAAAGTATCGTGCAGTTCGCTTTTGCAGAAATAGCAGCGGTTAACTGGGTTAGAAGTGTAATTGGGATTTGCCATTTCCTGAGTTTCTACTTCCTGGTGGGCAATGCCAATTTCTGCTGCTTGAATGCGCGCATCTTCTAAATCTTCTGGCAGTAAAGACGGCGAAACAGCCGTCACTGCCAAAGCGCGATCGCCCAATACATCAAAAGCGATTTTTCCCACCAAAGTGCTGTCAATTCCGCCGGAGTAGGCAATCAAAGCCCGTTCCATTTGTGCGAAAATATCTTTTAATTGTTCTAGTTTTTCTACTAACATAAATTCCACTTTTTGTTACAAACAGAGAAGTAAGAAAGCAAACTAAAGAAAGAAGGATGAAGAAAGCATATCTCGATCGGGTTCCCTTCTTCCCTCGAACCTCTTCTTTCTTCCGACTTCCATCGGACTTCTAATGCTATTCGGGATCGATACCCAGGGCTGCCAATCGAGCCAAAAGCTCTTGATTTCGCTGTCTTTCCTGTTCCAGCAGCGTCTCGGCTAACTCTTTGTGTTGCTGTTGGCGATCGGCCCGCTGGCGTTCATTTTCTGCCCTTTCTTCCGGCCACAAAAGCAGTTCTGCGCCCTCCGCCCACCAACGCAGCCAATATCCCGTTCTACCTTCGCTATTTCCCTGCCACACTCCCAAAAATAGATTTAATCCAGGTATTAAATAACGGCCATTTTCATCAGAATTTTGATTTTCATAACGCTCGGATTCAAGCGCATAAACTTCTATTCTGCCTGTATCCGGCCGAAAAATGACATAGCGAGGAACTTTGATTACTTGTTCGTAAAAAAACCACTTGCCGATTTCTTCTGTGTGTTCGACAGAGTATTCATCGCCGTAAGTAGCTGATAGAAATTCCATCACTACAAAAGGGACTGTTCCTTCGGTATGAGGGGTGTAACTGCGGCGGGGATAGTTTTGACACTCCCCGTGCTAAAGCAGCGGGGATTCTCCGGAAATTAATCCGGATATCCTTTTTTCTGGATAACCGC
>NZ_JAUBTT010000143.1:0-14756 GCF_036705125.1 Microcoleus sp. B7-D4 | reverse complement strand
TCGGATAGCATCGGTAGCGATATCTAGCTTTCATTTGTTTTTGATATTTACTGTCTTTATCTTAACATAAACCAGAATAAAAAGCCGTCGAGCGAAGGACGGGGCTTTAAACCAAAAATTTTCGGTAACGTAACTTAGATAGTATCTTTGATAAATATTTGATATCTATTCTCCCATCCCCTGCGTCAAAGCCCAATAGGAATCGACATTAACTTATTATCGGCTCTCTCGTACTTATGGTGATAACGCAAGCTAATAATTTAGCACGATCGAGGGTTTCAACCTTCAGTTTCAGATACTTAGTATCATCTGCTACTTTTAACACCAAGCATCGGGGAGAGCCGAGGAAAAAATTATGTGATTAGATGTTTGCATCGACACTGATGTCATGAATGCTGCACTGGGGCAAGCGTAACAAGTCGCTTTAGCTGTCATATCAAGGTGCGACTCGGCTAAAATGTGGCGCGCCACATTTCTGGGGCAACTGTTCAATTAATGCGATGATATAAATGTGTGGCAATGCTCATACTGACGATCGCCACCAATCAACAACCAATTTGGGCTAGAACTATCAGAAGGTTGCCAGCCTCTGCGCTCTCAAATCGGTTCTATAAAACCGACACATAATGACGATAATTTTAACCAACGACGACGGCATCGATGCTCCAGGGATTCAGGCACTTTTGCAGGCTGTAGAAGGCAAAACAATTATGGTGGCTCCGCAGGGGCAATTGTCGGGCTGCGGGCATCAAGTGACTGCTCACAGTCCGATTCATGTCGATCGGCGATCGGAATTTGAGTATGCTGTAGGGGGAACACCGGCCGATTGCGTGCGTATTGCTCTTCATCACGTTTGTGCGAAGCCGGATTTGGTGCTTTCGGGTATTAACGCGGGTGGCAATTTGGGGGTTGACGTGTATATTTCGGGTACGGTTGCGGCTGTGCGGGAAGCAGCCATGCACGGTATTCCTGCCATCGCAATTTCCCACCGGATTAAAAGGCCACTCGAAATAGACTGGGATGTCGCTACTCGTTGGACATCGCGGGTGTTGGCAGATTTGCTGCACCGGGAACCCAAGTCGGGGTGTTTCTGGAATGTGAATTTGCCACATTTAGCGCCGGGAAGTGCGGAACCGGAAATTGTGTTTTGCCAGCCTTCGACGCAGCCGTTGCCCGTGGTGTACCGGATGGAGGGAGAATACTTTTATTATGCGGGAGAGTATGGATCGCGCGATCGGGCGGCGGGGACTGATGTTGACGTGTGTTTTGAGGGTAATATTGCGGTGACTGAGATATCGTTGTGATAGATTTGATGGGATTTGATGGGATTGGGCGATCGAACTATTTTTTTTGTCAACAAAGCGGAAGTAGGTAGGTTAACTTTGGTATTACTTAGCCTCAATATCCCAAATCAGGATAAAATATTTGTACTTAATTTTTACAGTCACGTAAGTCAATAAATGAGTCCTAACGCAGAAGCGAATTCTCCCAGCATCTTAAAACGCAAAGCGAGCAGCACTGTTGGTCGTGGCAAAGTAGCTAATCTCAATACCAATTTTAATTTTTCTACATGGAGTGACGAATACGTTACTTTATATCTCGGCGATAGTCTCCAGCACTACGACAATTGGGAGCAACCTACTGTCATAGTTTCAGATGGAGCTTACGGTATTCTTGGGTTTGAAGGAGATACCTCAGATCACATTGATTTACCTAATTGGTATAAACCTCATATCGAGGCCTGGTCAAAAGCAGCCATACCCTGTACAACACTCTGGTTTTGGAATTCAGAGATTGGTTGGGCTATTGTGCATCCACTTCTAGAAAAATATGGTTGGCGCTATGTCAATTCCAATATTTGGAACAAGGGAAAAGGTCATATCGCAGGGAATGTTAACACACAGAAAATTCGCAGGTTCCCCGTCGTTACAGAAGTCTGCGTTCAATACGTTAGAGAAGTAACCGTTAATGAACTTACCTTAAAGGCGTGGTTATTGCGAGAGTGGAAACGCTCTGGGTTGCCGTTACGACGGGCCAATAATGCTTGCGGGGTGGTGGATGCAGCAACCAGGAAATACTTCGATCAAGGGCATTTGTGGTATTTCCCTCCGACCGAGATGTTTGAAAGGCTAGTGAACTATGCAAATGAGTATGGTAGTCCTCAAGGAAAACCATACTTTTCGCTGGATGGCAATCAGCCTTTAACGGGACAAGAATGGAGCAAGATGCGATCGAAATTTAGATGCCCTCACGGTTTTACAAACGTTTGGGAGCGTCAAGCTTTACGGGGCGATGAGAGAGTTAAAACTCTCTCTGGAAAAGCATTACATCTCAACCAAAAACCTTTGGATCTGATGAACCTTATTGTTGAGGCATCGAGCGATGAAAACGATGTGATATGGGAACCTTTTGGTGGACTTTTCAGTGCAGCTTTGTCAGCACGTAAACTAAAACGAAAAGCCTTTTCTTGCGAGATAGACCCCGACTATTTCTACTATGGTGTACAGAGATTTAATCAAGAATTTCATCAATACTCTCTTCTCTAATCTGTAGATAATCTTGTAGGGATTTCTTGATGCTGCCTTCTAGGCGACTTGATAAAAGCTTATTCCACCGACCCACGGTCATACCGGAAACTTCAGTATTGTAGACACGTCGCTTAAATTCCTCAATGCCTGGATGTACAATTCTGTCCATCTTTGCGAAATTTGTATCTAGTCTATATTCATAGCGTATCCGTAGCTCCCGCAGAAGGCGCTGATACTCTCTAGTTGGTTTGTAGACTTTTCCTTGAGTACCCCATGAATCAACTATTTTCTCAGCTTCTAAAAACTCCTCAGCAGAGCCTTGGAATTTATATCCACTGGTGTTTGTTTGTGGCAAATTTGCTGTTCTTTGAGTTGTATCTTCCGGCTCTAAAACAAGATAATCTGGCGGATTGTGATAGTGGGTATCTCTCGCTACAGCTACCGATAAACCAGAGACAACGCACACATCAAGAATGCGAGGCTTGCCATAGATGATTTTATCGGGTAGCCATGCCAGGATAGCAACGTAGGTCTGATCGAACCTAAAGTGATTCTGACTATCTTTGAAACGTGCTGTTATCTCTGTTGCTAGTGGGAACCACGCTTTAATTTCTAATCCTGGCGTTGGTTGAACTATGCCGAGGAAAATAGTATCTGGAAAGCCTGGATCTTGCCTATGCCACTTTCCAAATTCACCGAACTCATTTTGTTGATTCAAGAATTCAACGGTGTTAAATTCGATTAAATTTCCGACTAAGGGCGAAAGCTTTGAGATAACTTTAGACAGGTTCACCGCTGCATCTACGGTAACAGGTTTAGATACATCTAAAACGTCGAAAGTGTTACCCGATAAACGATCAAGATATTGGGATGCAAGTCTGATTACATCTTGCGTATTCATATCTCCCTCTCACAAGATGCTTCAGATATTTTTTGTGAAATTTTCCTAATAATATCGCAAGGATCTACACCAATTACATGAGCAACTAACAGAAACTCAATTACATCTAACCGTCGTTCACCGTTTTCATATTTGGCTACGAAAGACTGGGGCTTTTTAAGAGATTTAGCAACAGACTCCTGAGTTAGTTGCGCTTCTTTACGAGCCGCAATCATACAGCAACGGAATGTTTCATATTCATCACTAAAAACAGATTTCATTATACTTTGGGTTTAGCACTGCATATTCCCTAGATATAATAAACCTGTTTTCGGATAATCCCAAAATAGGATATTTGAATCTGTTAAAAATCGATAGTAATGACAATTGAACAAAATTAATCGCAATCCGAAGAGTGGCAGCTATCTCTACTTGCGGCCGTCCGTGCTACCATAATTTTTTTTGTCATCCTTCGGCTTAGCAACACCATCAGGTTGTTTCTTTGGCTTTTTGACTTCTTTGTTGCTTTTTCTTTCTTTTGACATAATTATTCCTCAATTTTTACTCAGAATAACATACATTGACACATCGACCTAACTGCAAGTAGACGAGGTGATGCTATACGGATATTACTCGCTGTTAGTTTTGTACAATCTTCAGTAGATTATGCACTAGGTTTTGAACAAATAGCATCTACCGTTAGGCATATCGATAAATTCCTCACAAGTACAATGTCTGAAATTACTTTTAGCCCCGATCGACTCAAGCAAATATGGAAAAGCACGATCGTATAACTGCTGCGAGACTACCGAGAAAAAGTCGGGCTGATTAAGCTGTTGTTCCACATCTAATTTTCCTAAAAAATGACAAGCGAATTTCAAAGGTGGTACCCGCCACGTGATTTATCCGTGGAATCAATCCAAAATCTAAAATCTAAAATCCTCACGCCCCCGAATTTATCTCGCGCCAGTCAATCCAAAATCTAAAATCTAAAATCTAAAATCGAATGACAGTAGATAAAATATGCAGCTATGGCCATGCAAGCATTCGCGACACCTGACGCAAACACAACCAACAAATTTGCAGTCTCGGTTGAAAAAAGCTGTTAGCCACAGTGGAAAACAAAAATATTGATTTTACTATTGATTAACACTTCGGACAGTGTTTGATGGCTTACCTACTCAGAATAACGGTTTCACGGATCTCAGTACGATCGCAACCCTTGCCGAAGCACACTAGAGGCAAAGTAAATCAATGGTTTCAGACTATGACATCAAAAAAATCGGGACTCTGCAAAAAGAACAAAGTATATGTATAAATATAAAGTTGATTCTCAGCTTTCTGGAAAGTGCGATCGCATCCGCTCGGTTAGATATAAAATATTTATAAAGAGTGTTTATTTCTAGATAAATTTCCGCTATTAGGAATGTGACCCGTATGGAAGTAACCGAGCTGCTCAAAGAGTACGAAAATGGAAACAGAGACTTTGCTGAGGCAAACCTCAGCGGAGCAAATCTCAGCGGAGCTATGTTGGTTGGCGTAAACCTTTCGAGGGCTAACCTGTCGGGAGCTAACCTGAGTCGGGCGCATCTCACCAAAGCAGAACTCAACGGCGCAAACCTTTACAGGGCAAATCTGAGTTTTGCCAAAATGGGCCAAGCCAGGCTAGCCGACGCAGAGCTTACAAAAGCCAATCTCAACGGAGCTTTCCTCGTCAAAGCAAAACTGCCCAGAGCAAAGTTGAGTGGCGCCCAACTCATAGGTAGCAACCTCCGGAGTGCCATCCTCTGGAACGCCAATTTGTGTACAGCCGACATGCAATTCATCAACCTGCGGGGCGCAAACCTCACGGGAGCAAACCTCAACTGGGCAAACTGCGGAGGCGCAAAACTCAGCGGTGCAAAGCTTTTTGGCGCTCAACTAACAGGCATCTATCTCAGGAAAGCTTACATCAACGGGATCGACCTGAGCAGGACGGATCTCAATGGCGTCAACCTCAGCGAAGCCAAACTGAACGGGGTAAACCTGGAAGGCTCGAACTTGTTAGCCGCCAATCTCAGCGGGGCTCAGTTGCGGGGCGTCAAGTTGATGGGAGCAGATTTAACCAGGGCAAATCTGGTGGGAGTTTCTTTGGTGCAGGCAAACCTCGATTGGGCTAGGCTGTGCTATGCAGACTTGAGTGAAGCCGACTTGAGCGGGGCAACATTCACGGGAACCAACTTTGAGGGTACTCAGTTAGGCGGATCAACAATGCCCGCATCTGTGAGCCATGATGTCTACTTAACTGCAGCACGTGGTGTCGCAGCTTAGGCAAGGCCAAAAATTAATTTCGCATCCGAGTGGACGACTCTCGCATTGGTTTAACTTTTGATGCAGACATCATTACTTTCGTGAGAGTGTTGCACCGACAGGAAAGTTACTGATATTTGCGAGAGTTTGTAGCATCACAATTGAGCTCACCCGATTAATTTCGCGACTCGCAAAGCAGAGGTAATGGCTCCTTCGTGCAAACCATCCCCCAAATAAGCTCCCGCATGATAAGTGTTGTTCTCGCCATTAGTCTCGATAACTTCATTTCTATATCGAAAAGACTCGACAGTGTACAGCGGCGTGTGATGTTTCTGAATGTGAATAATGTGCTGTTGGGCGATCGACTCCTCCAGATGAAATGCTAAACTGTACTCTCGTGGCGATGAGATGCCGCAAAGCTGATTCAAGCTCGCATTATATCCCCACCCTTTGTCCGTCTCGAAAAAATCAAATTCAGATAACTTGCGGATACCATAGCGATCGTACATCGATGTATCCGAATGCAGTACAGTCGTTGCATAATTGGCTTTCCACGCCGAAAACCGCTTCCTTTCCGCCTCCGTCGGATCAGACAATAACCTCATAACTTGGTCTGGTGGCATCGCAAAAACCACCTTATCAAATTCCTGGATTTCCCCATCAGAAAGCACCATTTTTACAGCATCCGCACTTCTAAAAATATTGGCAATCTCCACATTTAGCCGTATATCGCCCTTAAATCGCTCCAAAATCTTTTCAATGTAAGAATACACCCCGCCTTTAATCCTCACCCAGTTGACCAAGCCATATTCGCGTAGAACAGGCATCGCTAATTCTGCCGGGAAATTGTCGAGCAATTCAAACGGTATCGAGTAGCTGTACATCGTCAGCAACTTCAGCCAATAATTGCGGACGCACGAGCTTTTCAAAGACTCAGAAAGCGACACGTCGTAGAAATCATGCTGTTTAGCAAACCGCATTCTTAAAATAAATCCCGCCGAACGAGCGTAGAGACTATCAAGCCACAAATACTCGATCAGGCGTTGGATTCCGGTGAAATTATTTTGGATAGATACCGCAGACAAAAAGTGAGTGCCATCTTTAAAAAACAGCGCGGAACCAATCTGCACCGGTTCTAATTCAACGCCTAGTTCCTGCATAAAAGCCACGAAATTGTAAAACACTGTGGGAAATTCCAGCACCCCATTTTCTAATATTTCATTGCACTCCGATTGATTGGGCAGAACATTTTTGTTCAGCGTCCGAATGTGTCCGCCTAAAATCGGCTGACTTTCCAACACAGTGACGTGATGCCCCTGTTTATCGAGCCAGTAGGCTGCTGCCATACCACTGGCTCCGCCCCCAACAATTGCAATTCTCATAGTTCACTCCTAGATTGATAGAATGGAACATTAATCATCGAATGCTTAAGAGCTGTTGGAGAAACGATCCGATCCCCCCTAACCCCCCTTAATAAGGGGGGGACAAGAACCTTTTTCTAGCTTTCTCTCGTTGCCAGGTTGGATGTGATGCCCTTTTTATTTTTTAGTCTGCGGAGGCAGACTTCGTTTCTGTAGTAGCGATTTCAATCGCCGAGTAACCAATTCCTCCTAGCCTAAAATCGCATCGCCGGATAAACGTTGATAAAGCAGCGCCCCCGTCCAAAATGTCGGTGCAAAGCCTGGATAGCCCGAGGAGGCGTTGCAGAAATAGAAATTGTTGAGGGATGTTTCATGATTTAGCCGATCGACCCCCATGTTGCGCGGCGTCAGGCTGGAACCGTAGGAATTACCGTTAGGACACCAACAGAAGCGCTCGTTAGTCGTCGGACTTCCGGTAATATGAAAGACCATGTGTTTGCGGAAATTCGGAACATAGTGTTTTTCCACAACATCTAAAATTGAGTCCAGAATCTCTTGTTTCTTCTGTCTGTAAGCTTTGCGATCGCTCTCCCAAAGCTGTTTAAAATAGCTGTAATTAGCAACAGTCAGAAATTCGACAATTTGACAATCTTCTGGACAATCCCGCCGCGCTTGGGTCAGTAAAGTTGGCGTTGTAATTGCAAAACTCGGACGAGAAAAATCATTTTGCTCATACATTTGAGCAAACGCTTCATTTAGATCCAAGTGTTCAGAATGAAACGTATTCCACTTGCCAAATCCATAGTCCCGGAGATCGATATCTTTGACAACGCAGTACACCATGTAATTAGATGCAGAATACTCATAGTTGAGTTTCCGTCGCACTTTTTTAGAGAACAGTTCCTCTCCAATCATCTTGGCTGCTCTTTTCGGGTCAAGGTTGCAAATCACCGTGTCCCCAGTGAATTCATGGGTTTGATGGGTGGTCAAATCCATCGCTTCAACACCAGTTACTGTTCTGTTTGTTACCCTGAAATTCGTGACTTCATGGTTTAATAGAACTTTCCCCCCGTTGGATTCAATGACTTTAACTAAAGAATTGATGACAGATTCAAAATGCTGCGTCGGGTAAAATGCACCTTCTTGATAGCCTCTAAACAAGGCAATCCAAGCATAGAAAGAAAGCTGATTTGGAGGCAGCAAAAAGTCCGGCCATTGCAGGGCTAATAGGGTTTGGGCGGCTTGCGGGAGTTGGAACTTGTCGAAAACGTCCTGAAGTGTACTATTGAGATGTTGGACAGCACAGAATACGTCACCGAAATTTTTGAGCAATTCAATTGGTTTGACGGGAGGAGCGAGTTTTCTGAGTCCGTTGCCGGTTTTCTCGACTTCGTTGACGAATTGGCGAATTCTCTCGCCCGCTTCGGGAAACAGCGCCGACAATCGCCGGATCAGTTCCTCGGGTTCCGAGGGAATATCGAGCGCATACCCAGGCATTCTCATGTGGTCGTAGCCATTCGGATCGTACCGTTCAAAGGTGACATCTCGATCGAGACCGAGTTTTTTGAGAACTCGATTGACTGTATGTCCTTCGCCGCAGTCCCAAACGTAGTGGAATTGGGCATTAAAGGTGTATTTTTTGGCCATCGTAAAGGTGTGACCAAAGCCTCCGGGATGTTCGTGAGCTTCGAGGATGTGTACGGTTTTGCCGGAGTTTGCCATCAAAGCTCCGAAAACCAGTGCTGATAAACCACTGCCGACGATGAGGTAATCTGTTTTCATGGTAAATTTCCTCGATCGATTGAATCGGGCGATCGTTGTCTATTTAAACTAACGCTCAATTCTGAGGAAATTCTGAAGAGGGCTTACCACGCTATTTGTGGGGTACGCACTGCGTACCTTACGCCTTTTTGGGCGGGCGGGACGCCCAAAAAATACAACACCCCACAATAGTGTGAAGCATCTAAATTTAGGCTCGCGAATTAAATAACTTACAATTTTAATTGTTATTGTGGGATGGGCGTCCCGCCCGTCCAAAAAGGACGGGCGGGACGCCCATCCCACTTTCAAGAGTGGAAGTTATTTAATTCTCATTCCTTAACAGTCAAGTTTGAGCGACTTCTTGTGGGGAGTAGGGGTTGGGCGTCCCGCCTGCCCAAAAAATACAATTTAGGTGGGCTTACTTACAGCTTATTGGTGTGGCAGGATCACATCAAAAAAAGCATCCTCCAAATCATAACCAAACATCTGCGACATCGCCATCAACTTCGATTTACTGGGAATTCCCTGCTGATTCAACCAATCAGTCAACACAAAAATTTTGTTCATCAAAAACATTTCCAAAGCTTCAGGATTGTACTGAATACCTTGGGTTCGGTGAAACTGGTGCGGCACCAACATCGCCGCATAGCGGGCCAATTCTCCCGCTTTCCAATCCAGCAAAAATGGCAGCCAAGGGTAACAAGCATCCAAGCGAATAAACCACAGCCTTACTTCGGGAATTTCCGAAATTTCTCGCGGATCTAACTCTTCGCGCGGATACTCTATTTCAAATTGTAGCTGTTGTTCGTTTTGGGCGATCGCTCCTTCGGCCAGCCACTTTTCAATCACAGTCCGCACCGGAGACAAATCTAAACTGTTTATGCCATCGGCATCTATCGCTATCATAATACTCATAAAAAGTCAACCCATTTTAAATTTTAGATTAATCCCACAGATGAATCCGGGAGGCGAGTAGCCAATTGCTTGATTGTCAACTGTCTACCATTTAGTTATCATACCACCACCTATAAATATTTTAGCTCACTCATGACTACCAACTAATGACTAATGACTAATGACTAATGACTAATTACCCATTTTTCCCAAACTTGCTATCCTGCAAAGAATTACCAATCCCCTGGATAATTCCCCGCCCGATCAAACCAATTCCCCGCCCTATAACCTGAGTCAAAACGTAAACCACCCCAGCACCCAACAGCGAAATAACCGCGCGAACTCTAGGTGCGATCGCATCCCTGGTTTCCAGCACCAAAGTCAAGGCTAACTGCCACCCAGACAACTGTGCTAACTCCAGATTTCTTGGAGCATAAATAGAAATTTTCTTAATTCCAGAATCGCCCAAAACAAACAGCCAAAACCTGCTTTCAAAAATAGCTTTCGGTTCCACAAAATATCTATTCCAGCTATATCTCCACGACAACTCATTCCGAAACCGCTCAATTTCTCGCGTCGAAATCAACTTACCATCGTAAAAAATTTGCTTGATTTCTTCAATATTTGCCAAATTATTTAGTAGAGGCTGTACGACTCCGCTAGCAACTTGAATTGCCAAATTTTCCAACAAAGCTTCAGCTCGCTGCATCGCTTCCGGGCTGCCAGCAACACAAGAAATATTGTCAACAGTTAAAGGAATTTCAAATAGCAAATGTGCAAAAAAATCAACGGTCATCGGTATTTTGTCAAGGATTTCTGTTGCAACTGCATCAGCATCTGCCAGCAGCACCGACACAACTTCTATACCGCTGGCTGCCAAGATATCAGCAGCGCTTTCCCCTTGACTTTCTCCCAGTGTCAAGCTTGTTTGACTGCCATCAATAACCAGAGTTTCTCCCGTTGGCAGTGTATAGTATCTGCCAAAAAAATCTATGATTGTCGCCTCCCACAAATCCCGTAAAATAGCAGGCATTTTTTGCGACAATTGAGTTTGCTGCACTTGCGAAAAGCGCAATTCCTCCAGCAAATCCTTTAACTTCCGCAGGATGGAACTCATCAATTCGCGCTTTTTGGTCGATCGCAAAATATCGATTTCCAAAGGCAAGCCAGTCAAATTCACCAAATCAAATTGCAATTTAGCTGCCGCCGAGTCAAACAAGCTACCTTGCCAATTAGTTGCAACCACCAAAGATTCAGCCGAAACTTGGGAATTCGCTAATTGCGATTGAGAATTATTTAACAAATTCTCGCCTCTAATTTCTTCTTTGTGCCTTCTGCCTTCTCCCCTCTGCCTTCTGCCTTCTCCCCTCTCCCCTCTGCCTTCTGCCTTCTGGCTTCTGCCTTCTGCATTCTGCCTTCTGCCTTCTGCCTTCTCCCCTTTTCCTTCAAATAATAACTGACTGACAATCCAGCGAGCAGCCAGCAATTCTCTGCGACGCCCATTGAGTACAACCCCATCTAAAATAGAGGGCAAATCTGTCGGATTTGCAGCCCTAATCTCTTCCAAATCCGCTTGGACAATCGCCAAAGTTGCATCTATTTCCTGTAGTCCAGACCGACAAAAATAAGCCAGCATTTTTTTGTGTACTGGCGTATCAACTGTCGAATTATCTGCATTTTTCTCTGCAATTGCTGCGGAGTTTTCTACTGTTTGAACAACCGCTGCATTATTTAGTTCTATTTCCGGGTTAGTTGCCGTATCTGTCGGCCAATAAGTGCAACCAGACGCCACCGCGCGAATAGCTTCGATTGTCAGGGAAATATCTCTACCTTTAGGACAATAGCCATTCGCGCCCGCCGCCTGTAACTGGGCCAACAGCTCCGGTGTCAGGGATCCGCCTAGCAGCAACAGAGGCAGGTTGGGGTACAAACTTTTGAGTTCGCCACAAAATGCCACCGCCTCTATTTGACCCGATCGCCAATTTGAAGTCTCAACAGCCAAAATTGCCAAATCTCCAGGCTTCTTGGCTGTTTCAGAGTCGAGCGAGCGAGCTTCTAGAACCCGCAAAGCCTCCTTTCCCGTTGAAACCTCTGCGACAACTTGCAAGTCTGGATACTGCTCGCAAGCAACTCGCAGCCCCAGCCGGAAAATGGGGTCGCCATCGATCGTCAGCAGTTGGAAATTACTCACTTGATTTTAGATTGGAGATTTTAGAGATCGATCGCGCGAAAACCCAATTACTCGGGAATCAAATTAGCATCAGGAGGCCCAGCCGACTCAGGAATCGAGGGCGGCGCGGGTTCTGGAGCCGGAGCCGGAGGAGGAGCAGCAGGTTCCGGGGCCGGAGCCGGGGCCTCTTGTCTCGCGGGCGGATAGTAAGGTTCCGGCTCCCTCGCGGGCGGATAGTAAGGTTCCGGTTCCGGCTCTCTCGCGGGCGGATAGTAAGGTTCCGGCTCCGGAGCAGGCGGATTGTAAGGTTCGGGAGCCGGGGCCTCTTCTCTCGCAGGCGGATAGTAAGGCTCTGGCTCTGGCGCGTACTCATCCTGTCGCGGAGCTGGCGCGTACTCCTCTGCTGGAGCTGGCGCGTAGTCGCGAGCGGGTTCCGGCGCGTAATCGCGAGCGGGTTCCGGCGGCGGTGCACTGTTGGCTCTAAGTTCAGCACTCCAGCGCCCGATCGCACCTGCTGCCTCTGAATACAGCGCCCTACCGTAACCGATTTGGGAAGCCGTATCGATCGCCGCTCCTAGACTGCCTTGAGATGCCAATTCCGCAGCTCGATCGAGAATCGGTCTGTCTTGAGCGACTTGCAGTTCGCTCACCCACTGATAAACATTATCCTGGGCTTTCGCGTACAAACTCCTACCGCTCTTAATTTGCGAAGCTTTTTCAATAGCAGCACTAAGTTTTCCTTGCTTCGCCAGGGCTATCGCTTCATCCAAAAAAGGCTGATCTTGAATAACTTCTATGCGTTTCGTCCACTGAGCCAGCAGAGTTTGCGCTTCTATCCTGCGAGGGCGGTTTTGAGCAATCAGAACTACCTGAGCGATGCCGCCCTTTAGTCCTTCAACCGTTTGCGCTTCTGCCAACTGCTTCGCCAGAGTCAGAAAAGATTGGTCTTCGATCCGCTCAATTTCCCGGCGCCAAGAAGCCACCAAAGTTTGAGCGTGAATCCGCCGCGGCTGCTTGAGTCCGATGGTTTGCGCTTGCTCGATCGCGAGTCCAAACGTCCCTATCTGACCGAAACTAGCGATCGTGCTCGCCACTTGCAGCCGCAGCAAATCTTGAAACTGCACCTGCAAATTTTCAATTTGAACTTGAGCTTGCTTGTACAGAGGGCGACCCGGAGCTATTTTGCTAGCAGCCCCCTGCCCTTCCAGCAAGCTAAAAATGTGTTGTGGCAGCGGAGTTGATATCGACTGGTTCCACGTCACTGCCTGAGCCCTACCCAACTGCATCAAATCTTGAGCTTCCGCAAACAGTAGCGAATCCTGTGGCACAACAGAAGCAGCCTCGATCGCCCCCGGCAAATCTTTCGCCCCCAACCGCTTAGTAGCCATTGCCAGCAAAATCCGGCTCCAGCCTTCAATTTCCTTCTCAGCTTTAGCGCGGGCAAAAAGCTGCGAGTCTATTTTCCGAGCCAGGACGATTGCCTCAGCGAACTTTTGCGGAGTCTCGTCCTTCGCCAAATCTCTAGCCTCTTGCAAGCGCTGCCAGCCGTTTCTTTCCAAAGAAATCTGCTGGATCAGCTCGTTGTAACGCTTCTGACTCCAGAAAATATTTTCCAGCTTAAATAGAGCTTGAGCATAATCCCAGGCTTTCCTTAAATCCTCACTTTTCAAAGCTGCTAGGGCTGTATCGTAGAGTTTTTGGCCCTCCTGCCAATTTTTTTCCCAAGCAGTCACAGCCTCCTCTACCTCTGGGTAAGACCGACTGGTTTTCGGAATTTTCGCCACAATCTCCAGAGCACCTTTCAAATCGCCCTTCTCAATTTTTGCCCTGGCAAATCCCAGAATGGCTTTCGACCATTCCCCTATCAAATGTTGACCTTGCGAGTATAGCGGATGTTCTTTCGGCCAAGCCTGCACCAAGGCCATTGCCGATTCTATCTGTTCTAGCTTGCCCGACTTAGCAGCTTGTTGAGCGCAGTAAAGTCGCTCTCCGTCCGCCGCCAGTGGCGACAGTTGCTGGCAATTCGGCGGTGGCGGCATCGTCAGCAACCACAGAAATGCAGCGGCACCGGTTACTCCAAATCCCACCAGGAGACTCAGCCAGATAAGCTGCCACTGCCAAAAAGTTCTTTTTCCCTCGGTTGGCTGCGCCGTTACGAAGGAACTCGCATCGCCTGTCGCCTCTGCACTGAACTGTGCCGTCGGTTTAGGGGATGGGTTGTATTGCGGTGGTGTGTGGAATTGGTCAGATTGTCGTCTCGCCATTACTTCAGCCTGTCCTGTAATGCGCACTCTTCACGTGACACTCCCACATCAAATCATAGATTGTGATGTCGGCTTCTGACTCCGGTTAAGGAGATCGAGAACTTCCTTCAAGGTACTGGCAATCTTTCCCTCTACGGTGTTTTATAGTGAGGTTCGTGTCTGGCCCCACTGGTTGCTTCCGAGCATTTTAGGCTCAAGAAGCACGTAAATCATACCAGTTATCAAACAATTATTCACAGATTCCGGGGCCGTTTAGCAGAAAAAACAGTATAAAGCCCCGTCTGTCCATCAATTTTAGATTTTAGATTTTAGATTTTAGATTTTAGAATTGACTCTGCAGATGAATTGGAGGAGGGATTAAACTAAGGTCTAATATTAAATCCGGATCAGAAATTCCCTTATCAGACTCAGCGGTTGAAACCGCAAATACACAAACTTTCGTCTCCTCCAAGCCGATTAAAAAATCAAGGGGGGACTACAGCCGGATTTGGTTTACACTTTTACGTGTAGCCGGTAGAACTGATTTTTTGGGTTTAGGAATGAGAATTAAATAACTTCCACAAGATTGTGGGATGGGCGTCCCGCCCGTCCAAAAAGGACGGGCGGGAC
>NZ_JAUBTT010000009.1:79960-127226 GCF_036705125.1 Microcoleus sp. B7-D4 | reverse complement strand
GCCCGTCCTTTTTGGACGGGCGGGACGCCCATCCCACAATAACAATTAAAATTGTAAGTTATTTAATTCGCGATCCTAAGTGAGCGCGTCACCCATTTTGAGTTGGGAAATGTCTATTATACAAAAAAAAATCACCAAGGCTTCGCCCTACAAAAATTTATCTTAAATTTAACCAATCTTGAATTTCTTGCGCTAACCAAGCCGCCTCAACCTCTTTCAAATTTGTTGCTAAAGTATAAAAGTAAGTTCCCCTCTCGTTACCTGAACGAATCCTGATTTCATTTCCCTGATAAGTATTGTATAGAAAAGCACCCAAAATCTCAGAAACTTCCCCCCTTTGTCCTAAATAACTCCAACCAAATATCTGATGTTCCAGTTTAAAGTAGTTCCGGTTAAAGGTAATTTTAGTACCATTGCCCAAAATCTTAACTAAGATACTTGCTATAAGCGGAAAAAATCCTAATCCCATAGTCACATTTACTTGCAAATATGCTAAGACTATCGGCCAAGATAGCAGTATAGTTAATATTCCTATAAAAGCACCTGAAAAAGGCTTTCTGACTAAACGAGACGGAATTTTAATCTTTAACTCGGTCGCTGATTTGCTAACTTGAATGCGACTGTGACGCGGTTTAGCAATTTTCCTCACAGTCTCAATTTGAAGATTAGCCCCTTGTATGTTTCCCGATTTCAAAGCTGCTAAAGCCTCTCTAGCCTCGCTGAAACGCTTTTCTAACGCGATTTCCGTCATCTTCTCAATCCAGCTTACCAAACTAGGACTCACACTCACGCGATCGCTAAACTGAATCCGAGAATCTTTCTGTGGCAAATCCGCAGGAGTCACCCCCGTTAACAAATGAATTAAAGTAGCTCCCAAAGCATACAAATCCGAAGCCGCCACCGCCCGCCCCCAAAACTGTTCTAAGGGTGCATAGCCACTCGTTCCTACCACTGTAAACGTTACACCTGTCACCGCCGCTTGAGCTTGTACCGCACCAAAATCTACTAGATAAACCTGCTGATTTTCCCCCAAAATTAAATTACTCGGCTTAATATCTCGGTGCAAAACCGGGGGACTCAATTCATGCAAATAAATTAAAATTTCTAGCACTTCAGTGGCAATTTTTCGTACTTGTTTTTCTGAAAAATGCTGACCATTTTCTAAAAAGTCCTGAAGCGAAAACCCCGGAATATAATCTTGCACTAACCCAAACCAAGGGAATCCTGCTCCGGCTTCCCGCTCCAGGGAAAAATAATCTCGATAGCAAGGAATGCGGGGATGATTTAGCGCCTGCAAAACTTGTGCTTCTCTTTCAAAAAGCTTGAGTTCTTCCCACTGCATTTCCGGGCTAAAAGCTAACATTTTCAGCGTCACCTGTTCTTGAGACTCTAAATCTACTGCTAGCCAAGTTTGATGACCGGCCGCTGTGCGTCCTAAACGCTGTTGCAATTGATAACGTTCTTGTAAAATTTTTCCGGGATTTAACACAGCCTAGTCCTATTTTGTTTAAATATATGAAATTTCCTTAACTATTAAATTAACTATTTTGCCGACAGCGTTAAATTGCTAGTACAAGTAATTATCCGTGGATTTCTCCATTCGGCATAATTGTACCGCGCCACTGAGCACCCGTTAAATTAGCAGTGCTCAAATCTGCCCTAATCAAATTTGTGCGGTGCAAAATTGCCTCCCGAAAATCTGTTCTAGCCAGGTAAGCATCAGTCAGATCAGCTTCACTCAAATTTGCCTGATTCAAATTAGCTCGACTCAAATCAGCCCTCACCAAATTAGCGCGACTCAAGTCAGCCATAACTAAATTAGCATTGCTCAACTTAACATCAGGAAGAAATGCACCCCGCAAGTTAGCGCCAGCAAATTCAGCATCAATTAACACAGCTCTTTCCAACTTAGCATTTGTCATTACAGCCCAAGAAAAATTTGTTTCTACCAAAGTTGCTTCAGTCAAAAATATGCCATCTAAAATAGCTTCGCTCAAATTCGCCTGAGTCAGATTTGCTTCCCCCAGAGATGCTTCTGTCAAATTCGCGTGACTGAGATTAGCTTTAGTCAAATCGGCACCTTGCAAATTGACGCCCCGCAAATCGGCACCTTGCAAATTTGTACCCCGCAAATTTGCACCCTCAAAAATCCGCACCTCCTTCCGCAAATTTGCACCCCGCAAGCACGCCCCGCGCAAATCGGCACCTTGCAAATTCACACCTCGCATATCTGCATCGCTCAAATTTGCATCAATAAAAACTGCCAAAGAGATGTTGGCTTTGCGAAAGTCTGCACCTTGCAAAGTCGCTCCGTGGAAGTCTGCATCAGACAAATTTGCTCCGCTCAAGTTCGCTTGATTTAAGTTAGCACCGCACAGCTTTGCATTAGTTAAATTTGCGCGCTGAAGGTTAATTCTGCTCAGGTACGACATCGCTAAGTTTGCACCCCAGAGGTCAGCATTACTTAAATTGACGCCAATTAAATCGGCACCGCTCAGGTATACCCCTCTGAGATTCATACCTTGAAAATCTAGTTCTCCTGATGTATATCGCCTTAAAATTTCGCTGGCATTCATATTTTTTTTGTTGTTAATTAGGTACAATCTGCTATTTCTAGGCTGCTTAAATTTCTGTTCGCGCAGGCGGACTTAGTTTGTGTAGCGCCAGACTTGAGTCTGAGAAATTTGATGAAATTTCTTGAATTTCAGTTGACGCAGGCCGACTTAGTTTGTGTCGGGAGCATCTCACCTTTGCAGCCCTCCGCTAGAAATTGGAGTTTTGAGGCAGGAGGCAGGAGGCAGGAGGCAGGAGGCAGGAGGCAGAAGGAAAGAGGAAGAAGGAAGGAGCCAGAAGAAGGAAGGAGCCAGAAGAAGTATTTTTACAAATATGAGATGCTCCCGTTTGTGTCACCCCAGACTTGAGTCGAGCGTTTAATGAGTTTGATTGACAAATTCTTGAGTCCAAAAGACTGTTTTGTTGCCTAACTGTCGCCCGTGAATTTTCACATGAGTAAGATATTTGGATTTTAAAGTACACAGTTTTTTGTGAATGTAGGTAGCTGTAGCCTGTTGGTTTGGTACTTCAGCCGACTCCAGAATCACATGGAGCCAACCGTCTTTAAATCCTACTGTAGCAGCAATTCCTTTAGGCTGTAGCAATTGATTAATCAATTGGGCGATCGCCTTTGGTTTGCCTTGTTTTGCCATTTCCAGAAGCTGATACTGATTTGCTTTATGGCTCGAGTTTTCCTGCGGGATGTCTGAAATATTGTCAACCAAGTTTTCTGTGCTTTCAGAAGGATATTTTCCGCTTTCTTTTGACTCCAATTCGCTCAAAATTTCCAGCAATTTATCGGTAAACTTCTGAACTTTTCCTACATACTCTCGGAGATTTTTATATTTCCAGTACAAACGCTCCTCTACACTTCCCGTAGAAATTTTTCCGTTCAAAGCAGCTTCTAACTGGGTGAATATATTTTCTATTTGCGCCGTTGCGGAGTTAGCACTTTGACTGACTAATTCTGTCATTTCTTCTTCCAATCCCAACTTTCGTTTGATGGAATCGCTAATATTTATAATAACAGGAGCCGCCGGTTCTAAAATTTCGATAATAGTCGGCATTTCTGCAACGGGGAAGGTTTCTACGATTTCCGGTCTGAACTCGGTAGCATAATTATTGCTGGTTTCGGGTTCTTTAAACTGTAGATTTTCTGCCGTGTCCGGCACTAAGTAACTCTTCTGGGGGTCATAATGATAGTGAGGTGGAGCAGCTTGAAGGATGTGAGTAATCTCGCCTGGATCAAAATAATCGGTGGGCCTGTCCACCATCTCGCTCTCTTCATAAACACTGTTGTTTAAATGTGTCTGATCGTAATCTTCACTAGCCGAAGATTCGGCTTCATAGGATTCTTCCTGTTGCATTTTTGCGTAACAAGGATTCATCGCTTTGATGATTACGCTCGCAGCTTGATCGTTTTCATCTCTGTTGTCGAGATTGCTAGCAGTTCTGTATAAATGAGATTCCAGTTCGGCTAGGCTGCCACAGACATTAAACAGTTGTCGCAGCAGAGTGTCAAGTTCTTGAGTTTTCAGCAGTAGCCAGTCGCGATCGCTAAAAGTAAACTCGTGATAAAGACTCGAAAAAATTAGGATTTTCGCCCTCAGCGGATTTGTTTGCTGCAAAATTTTTTGTCTGACATCAAATAAAGAACCGGGGTTTCTTGTCCTTTCTTCGCTGCTGGGTATTTCCGAACTAAAGTGATCGTCAAATGCGGGAGCTTCCTGACCGCCAAAACTAGATATGTTTATTTCTAATTTGGTGAAGTCTTCAAATTCATACAGCCTGCTAAGTTGACAGACTATGAGGTCTGCTACTAAAGCATACTCGGTTTTTTTATTAACCTTAGAGACTATACTGTTTAAAACTGCTTCAATATCTTCTAACCTGCTGTATTTGGCGCACAGTTCTTCGATTAAAATCCTTACATCGGCGCTGGCGAGTTGGGCCGGGTCGTTTTCCCATAACTCTTTACAAGCAAAAAATATTATTTTTTTAATGCGCGAGAGATTCACGTCTTGTTCTAATTCGCGAACAACTTCATCTAAAATAGATAAAGCTTTCATAGTTTTCCTCCCATAAAAATACCCTGTCAACACTCAGCAAGAAATAATACAATTATACCACATTTGATAAATGCAAGACTTTGATGCGATCGTAATTGGCAGCGGTATTGGGGGCTTAGTCGCAGGCTCGATGCTAGCCCGCTACGGGAAGCGGGTGCTCGTCTGCGAGAGCCACACAATAGCGGGCGGGGCAGCTCACAGCTTTTCGCGCCGGGGATTTCACTTTGATTCGGGGCCTTCTTTTTATTGCGGTTTGACTGACCCCCTGTCGTTCAATCCTTTGCGACAAGTTTTTGATGTTTTGGAGGAATCGATCGCAGCAATTTCCTACGATCCGCTGGGGCATTACCATTTTCCAGAGGGAAGTTTACCGATTTATGCTGATGCCAGAAGTTACTTAGATGCTGTAGCTAAGTTCGCACCGCAAGGTGCCGTAGAATTGCAGCAATTTCAACAAAACTTATTAGTTTTGTATGAAGCTTTGCGTGGAATTCCGGCTTTAGCGCTGAGATCCGACTGGCAGTTGATACCTGTTTTGCTGTCTCGGTACTCGCCTGCTTTGCTGAAGCTGTTGCCGCTAGTAGGTGCGATCGCGGGTTCAGCAGGTTCCTTGATGGATCGCGATGTGCGTGACCCTTGGGTGCGGCGCTTGATCGATTTGGAGTGCTTTTTGCTGTCGGGTTTGAAAGCGCACGGAACTGTCGCGCCGGAAATAGCTTTTATGATTGGGGAACGATCGCGCTGTGCGATCGAATATCCTGTAGGTGGCAGCGGTGCGATCGTCGATGCTTTAGTCAGAGGTTTGCAGCGCTGGGGAGGAAAATTGCGCCTGGGAGCTCCCGTCGAGCAAATATTAGTTGAATCCGGCAAAACCACTGGCGTTCGCTTGAAAAATGGCGAAGTTATCCGCGCCCCAATTGTCATTTCAAATGCCACAATCTGGGATACTTATACAAAATTACTGCGGCCTGAAGATTTGCCGGAAAGCTATCGAAAAAACGCTTTGTCGATGCCAGCAGTAGACAGTTTCATGCACCTACATTTAGGCATTAAAGCCGAAGGACTCGAAGGTTTGACCGGCCACCACGTCGTCGTTCACGACAGCAAGATTGACATTACAGTACCCGGAAATACTTGCATGATTTCGATTCCTACAGTGTGGGATGCAACTCTCGCGCCGCCCGGACATCACGCCGTTCACGCTTATACATTGGAACCTTACGAAGGTTGGGAATATGGCGAATTGTATCAGCAGAAAAAGCAAGAGCGATCGCAATCTCTGTTTCAAGCTTTAGAAAAAATTATACCGAATTTGCGATCGCGAATAGTCTTAGAGTCGATCGGCACACCGCTAACCCACGCCCGATTTTTACGCCGATATCAAGGAACTTACGGGCCTGCAATCGCCGCCGGAAAAGGCACATTTCCCGGCCCGCAAACACCAGTCAAAGGCTTGTATCGCGTGGGAGACAGCACCATGCCGGGAATTGGCGTACCCGCTGTCGCAGCATCGGGTATTTTGTGCGCGAATACTTTGGTAAATTCCGATGTGACAGCACAATTTTTGTAAGCGAAGGAAGTTCGGCAACGGATTTTGTAACGGATGTAACGGATGTAACGGATGTAAAGGATAGAAGGAAGAAGGAAGTTCGGCAACGGATTATGTAACGGATGTAACGGATGTAACGGATTAACTGGTTCCCAGCCAGAGGCGGGGAACCGAGATCCAGAGGCTCTGCCTCGCTGGCAAAAAAACAGGAGGCAGAGCAATAGTGAAATGCGTTCCCAGCCAGAGCCAGGGAAGGAGGAAAACGAGGAAAAAACTACTTTTTACAAAATCTGCCTGCTGCCAAAACTGATTATCCACCAGCGGCAAAAGCGCCCATAATTGCGATCGACAAAGCCAAACCTGGCAACAGCAGCAATCCTAACATCAAAGCATCGTGTCCGCTCATCACTTTCTCCTGATATTTACCTTAAATATTATACTCTATAAACTGCCATCTTGCCTCGACCTTAATAATTAATTAAAACCGGCATATAGATTCAGGATTGACAGGGCAAATTTTATTAACAATGGGATTCCCGCGCAAGTCCAGGGTAGTTAACTTTTGCAAAGATTGCAGGGAACTGATATCAGAGATTTGATTGTTGTACAAGTCTAGTAAAAATAAGTTATTTAAACCTTGTAGCGCGCTGCTATCCGAAATCGGATTGTTGAACAGATAAAGTTGAGTCAAATTAGTTAACGATTTCAGGGGACTGATGTCTGATATTTGATTGTTACCGAGGTTGAGTTCACTTAAATTAGTGAGCGATGTCAAAGGACTAATATCTGATATTTTATTTTGGAATAAAAGCAATTTATTTAAGTTAGTTAGAGAACCCAGCGGAGTAATGTCAGATATTTCATTTCCGAACAGAAACAGCGTATTGAGATTTTTTAAGGAAGCCAGCGGGGTGATATCCGATATTTTATTATTGTAAAGGTAGAGTGTCTGGATTTCAGTTAAATTAGCCAGAGGAGCGAGATCGGAAATTTCATTTTTGTAGAGGATCAGCGCATTTAAGTTAGTTAAATTTTGCACCGGAGTGATGTCTGAAATTTTGTTGTCAAACAAGACAAGTGCGGTAAGATTAGTTAAAACTGCTAGGGGAGTGAGGTCGGAGATTTGATTGGTATCGAGAACGAGTATACTCAGATTTATTAGAGATGAAAGCGGACGGATATCTGATATTTGATTGACATCTATAACCAGAGCTTTCAGGTTAGTTAAAGATTGCAGGGGAGCGATGTCAGATATTTGATTACTGCCGAGGATGAGATTAGTAAGTTGAGTGAAAGATGAGAGGGGGCTGATATCGGTAATTTGAAGATTTTTGAGGTTAAGTTCTTTTGTATTAGAAAGGAGTTCGTTGGCTCGATCGCACTCGGAAGTCTCTGATATTTGCAACAGTATGTCTACGGTATGTTTGGCACCGGGAGAGATTTTTTCTTTCTGCTTGCACCACTCGGAAAAGTTATTATAGGTTGTCATGGGCTGTGCTGCCTTAATCGATTTTAGATGGGATATTGGAAATTTTAGATATAGCGGTTCTCAAACGTGGTGAGGTATGGGGTGAGTCCTATGCCGATGCCCGATGCCCGATGCCCGATGCCCGATGCCCGATGAGCTCCTCATGTTACTGAGAAAGGCTATAAGTATAGCAATTCTATTCCATTTGTGAATGAGATTTTTTTCGGGTTTTGAGAAATTTCAGCAAAAATTGTGTAAAGTAATCTTAACATCCTTAATTGCATTGCCTTCGCAGGAGCCAAGAGCCAACTATGACACCAGAACTAATTTTTAATGCCGGTAATCTGTTCGTTGTGCCTTTCTGGGCAATTATGATTTTATTACCAAACTGGGGAATTACCCGAAAAGTGATGAATTCCTTCATTCCGTTTGCAGTGCTCGCCGTTTTGTACATATATTTGTTTGGTAGCAGTCTGACTGCGGAAAATGCGGCTGCTTTGTCCAATCCCACGTTAGCAGATATTGCTAAGTTTCTGGGGGAGGAAACGGCGGCGGCTACGGGATGGATACATTTTTTAGTGATGGACTTGTTTGTCGGGCGCTGGATTTATTGGGAAGGACAGCGGACAGGAGTTTGGACTGTTCATTCTTTGGCTTTGTGTTTTTTTGCGGGGCCGATGGGATTGCTTTCTCATATTGTAACTGCTTGGATTACTCAAAGGTTTTTTCCGAGTTCGGAAAGTCTTTCAGGGGCCGGTTCTGGAGCCCACCCCCAAGAAAATTGATGTATTGTGGAACGGGCTCTCTGGCCCGTTCGTTCCTAAGAATGGCGCAAGATATCAATAACAATATAGATCGTAGCTAAACCCGCTCCTTGTATTTTGAAAGAGGTAGATGGCGGTTTACCGTTGGGTGGGGGCGGGTTTATGAAATTATGGGTTTTAGGCAATTATTGTTGGTGAAACCCGCCCCTACAATCCTCGATCGCAGCGAGGTAGATGGCGGTTTAGCCTTGGGTGGGGGCGGGTTTATGAAATTATGGGTTTTAGGCAATTATTGTTGGTGAAACCCGCCCCTACAATCCTCGATCGCAGCGAGGTAGATGGCGGTTTAGCCTTGGGTGGGGGCGGGTTTATGAAATTATGGGTTTTAGGCAATTATTGTTGGTGAAACCCGCCCCTACAATCCTCGATCGCAGCTTGGAACTTTTACAAAATTTTACAAGATTAAGAATTGGCTAGGGGCAGCACTAAACTAGCGACAATTAAATTGTTTTCTAACATTTCTATAGAAAAGTTTCCCCCCATTAAGTCTACTGCTCGCTGACAAATTAAGAGATTTTGCACGATCGACCTATGGGAACTAGAAACCGCTAATATATCGGGTTCGGAACCGCCGTTGAAGGCAGCAATTAAGTGTCGATCGCACGCGCCGCTATCGATCACAGACAATTCTAACAAATCTTCCCCCAACAACTGAGAGCGAATCTCAATCTTGGCGCCAACAGCAGAGCGCCTGCAAGCCGTCGCCAGCAATTCGCACAGTATCAAATCCAGCTTGATACAGTCCCCGCGAACGCTCAAAGTCTGGCCAGCAGGCATCGACACAGCAGTTTCTCTGTGCACATCCAGCAAGACTTGCGACTGTTTGACCAGGGGGGCCGTTCGATCGAGCGATCGCCTCAGCCAAGCGCTCACAGCCACCGCATCTTGTGCGAAGTGCAGCCGCCAATGTTCCTGTTTCAGCAGCAAATGAGTTGACCCCAAAGCATTGCCCATTTGCCGCAAAACCTGTTGGTATCGCAACATTTTCAGAGCATCCTTTTGTTCCTTCGCCGACTGCAAAATCGACTGACTCAACTCCCCCAACTCCTTCACCCCCGCTCCCACCGTGCGGTAAAACTCCTCAAAACGGCGCTGTTTGTACCAGTTGAGCAACTCCAGATCCAATCGCTGCGACTCGGCGGCTGATTGCACCGCCAAATACCTGCGCCACCAAGCCAACTGAGACGCCATCGAGCTGAGTAAACTCACCGACAACTCCGACCATTGGCGGCCCGGAGCGTCTGCAGCCACCACAACGCCCACCGGAGCGTGTTCTGGGGCCGTCCGCAGCGCCACCGTCATAATCTCGCCAATTCCCGGACTGCGGAGCCACCGCTTTGTCGCCAGTTGCAGTTGGCTCGTGCTCTGTTGCACCACGCAGTTAGCAGCCAGGGTTTGTTGGATCAAAGCATCTGTTTGGACAGGAATCACCGCCTCGGGATTGAGGGCAAATACGGGATTGGCAGCTACCGTCGCCACGATGGAACCTTCCTCATCACCGGGATTCCAAGTAATTACGGCTACTAAAGGACAGGAAATTGTCTGGGAAACGTGTTGAGCAAAGTTACGATCGAGCTTTTCTAGCGGCAACTCTGGGAACATCGTCGGTGAAGCAGCAGATATCTCTTGCTCAGATTGCTCATCAGGAGAATGGTGCAAAACCGCCAAACCCGATTTGAGCGATCGCTCAAATTGCTGATATTTGTCGATTGCCGAACTCTGCTGCCACGAGTGCAGGATCAATCCGAGTTGTTCGCCCACTAGCCGAACTAATTCTTGCTCAGATCGCCTCCAAGTGCGAGTTGCACTGTGCCCGACAACCAGCAAACCCTCGATCGATTTGCGATTGGCGATTTTCGATTTTAGATTGGGGTTTTCTCCCTCTGCCTTTTTCGCCCGAGTGCTCGATGCCAAAAGCGATCGCACCCCAGCTTCCCCCAACACATCCCGCCAAGCGCCCAACCGCCCGTCTTCCTCCCAATTTTCAATAGCTAGAGGTGCACTTTCTTGCAACAGCCCCACGTCAGCCACATCTAGGGCGTTGAGTGGCGACGGCACTGGCCTGCGATTGCGGGGCAGATTTTGGCAGACAATTTCAAAGCGATTTTGTTCTTCGCCGTACAGCAGCAGCAAAAAGTATTCGCATTTGAGCCGATCGCACAACTGTGCGGCGGTATTTTTCAAAGTCGCCTCCCAGTCAGCATCGCTGTAGATGGCGTGAGCTATTCCGGCAGTTAAATCTCGATCGATCTCAGTTTGTTGAATTTTCTCCTCCATCTCCGACATAGGAGCCGTCAGAGCCACTAACTGCGCCACTCCCCGCAGGTAATGCTTTTCATTGTCTTGCCAAATCCGGGGTTCGCTGGCTTCGACTGCCAAAAATCCCAACAATTCCCCTTCTGAAACAATCGGCGCAGCCAACAGAGAGCGAGCGCGGATTTGCTGCATCAACCGCCCCGTCAGCTCAGTTTTCAGAGAACTTTGAGATTCACCGATCCAAACCATTTCTTCCCGGCCCAAAGCCTGATAAAATTCGCCCAAGTCTTGGACGGTGATGCCCGAAGCCGGTCGGCCCGGCCCGCCCAAACCCGGAGTAACTTCGCGGTTGCTGACTCGGCGCCAAAAATAGCGTCGCTCTCGCTCGAACCAGTAAACATTAGTGCGTGTCGGCTCGATAAATTCATGAGTTTGTTCGACCACCGCTTGCAAGTATTGGTCGAGCGATCGCAATTCCCCCAACTGTGAAATCAGCGCAAAAAGAGACTCGTCTGGGTGTTTAACTTGTTGTCGCTGCCAGTCTTTTTCTATTTGGTAAAGAGCAGTTGCCAGCGCTCCAAATACGATCGCCAACTGCGTTTTTTCCCCCGACTTTGGCGACGCTCCCCATACCTCAGTTCCGAGCAAAATCACGCCGTAGCAGCGGTCTTTGTAGCGCAGCGGAAACAGAGTCGTGCCTTGAATATTGAAAGTTTGAGCTGCTTTGCGCCATTCTCCGGCTCGGTTTTCCGATCGCAAATCCGGAACTCCCACCGGGCGGAGCTGAATCACCACTTGTTCGAGCAAATCCCCCGGACTGAGAGCAAACCGCTGTTTGAGAAAAGACAGGTCGCCGTTAGGAGTTATGCCGCCTTTCCCGAACAATCTGTGGGCTTGTCGATCGTACAACCCGATCCAAATCAACCGCCAGTCAAATTCCGCTTGCAAGTAACCGAGTGTGGTCGAAAGTAGCACTTCCACATTCTCCTCTTCTCGGAGAGTCAGGAGAACGCGCTCTAGGGTCGCGATTTGTTCGTCTAAATCCTTTGGTCTTTGCTGCTGCCCCATTTCCAAGCTTCCCCGCACCTTGTCTAATTTAAAATTACTAGCTTAAATATTCAACAAATTAAAATGCAAAAGAGTCAACATATAATATAATCGTCTAACTTATCCTTCAATCTCAAACATTGGATAAAGTCGATCGAAGTTGAAGTAAAAACTTCCCCTTCACTGTCTGCTCGTGAATATTGTTATTTGCCTTCTCCTTTCTAATTTGTAAATTGCCCCAGTACAAATCATTGGATATTTATCAATCAAGTGTACGCCCACTGTTGTTTTCCGTATTGAAAACCGATGCCGAGTGGGTGCACAACCGCACTCTCCAACTTCTCGAACTCGCAGCCAGAACCCAGTCAAACCCCGCCACCAGCCAAATGCTCTCTCGATTGCAGAAATCTTTGGGAGTCCAAGATTCTCGCCTCGAACAATCTTTGTGGGGACTGAGCTTTAACAATCCTGTCGGCTTAGCTGCGGGATTTGATAAAAACGGCGTAGCTGCTGACATTTGGGCAAATTTTGGCTTTGGCTTTGCCGAACTCGGCACTGTCACTTGTCAACCACAGCCGGGAAACCCCCAACCTCGCTTGTTTCGCTTGACGGAGGACAGTGCAGCCCTCAACCGCATGGGATTTAACAATCAAGGAGCCGCGGCAATGGCAGCCCGGTTTCAGGCAGCACAGAAACAGTCAAAATTCGATGCCCAGCGCCCCATGCCTCAGTCTCGGTTCCCCTTGGGCATCAATCTCGGTAAATCTAAGGTAACACCGTTAGAGCAAGCAGCAGCCGACTATTTTGAGAGTTTTAAGCTGCTAAAAGATTGGGGCGACTATTTTGTAGTCAACGTTTCCTCTCCAAATACGCCGGGGTTGCGATCGCTCCAAGATGCTGCTGGGCTTAGCACAATTTTGGAAATTTTGCAACAAGAAAATCAGGGAATCAAGCCAATTTTAGTCAAGATTGCGCCGGATTTGGAGTCCGAGGATCTCGTATCAATCCTCGACTTAGCAAAAACCTACCAACTAGCAGGAATTATCGCCACAAATACCACCATCCGCCGCGATGGATTGAAAACACAAATATTGCGAGAAACAGGCAAACCAATCGCCGAAGAAGCCGGGGGAATTAGCGGGCTTCCTGTGCGGGAGCGATCGACAGAAGTAATCCGATTTATCTGGCAATATACAAAAGGCGAATTGCCCATAATTGGAGTTGGTGGCATTTTCACCGCCGAAGATGCTTGGGAAAAAATAGCCGCCGGTGCGAGTTTAATTCAAGTTTACACCGGTTGGGTTTACGAAGGGCCTTGGATGGTGCGTCGGATTCTCCAAGGTTTGTTGCAAAAGTTGGAAGAACGCGGATTTAGTTCGATTTCTGAGGCAGTAGGTTCGGAAAATCAATAGACATAGGAGTGAAAAGCAAGTCTTGGGCAGGATGCCCGATCAATATTACCCTTGTTGCACCCTTCGATCAGTGCATTGAGCAGCCATCCACTCCCGGAAATAATCGCCGCCACCTTTAGTATCTGATTAACTCTTGAAATTTCCTTATAAAGGCACTAGCCGATCGCTGTATTTGATCAAAACTTTATAATCTCGATCGTACCACGCCCTAGGTATCATATCTTGAACTTGAGCGACATCAACAAGCTGGCTTTTCGTTCCGTAGGCAGATTCCGTTTCATAGATAATTTTTTGCTGGAGAATTATCTCTCGCTTGAAGGGAAAAATCATCATAGGAACACCGTATTTTTGCAGGGGAGGCAAGTAGTTTTCAAGTAAGGAAATATCTACCGGATAGCCTCGACAAAGGTCAACGGTTGAATAAACTGCAACTATCAATTTACCGTCTATATATGTCCAGCCAGCTTCATACAACTTGCTGATGTTTAGACAGTCTTTATAGCAGTTGATTGTACCTCGTTGAGGATGATACACAGGAATCAGCCATTCAGGGGCTTTGTTAATTGCTTCTGCTTTTCCTTTGCGATCGTGATAGTGAGCTTCTCCAACAGCTAACCAGCTTTGGCAGTCTCGTCTAATATCCATGAGTTCACCCAGAATCTGACTCACAGTGCGATCGCTAAAAAAACTATCAGGCAACACCATACCAACAGTTTCCTAACACTAATACTACAAGAAATCTTTTGTTTTCGATTTATTTCACTCAGTATTACATCAAAAGTAAATCGGCGATCTAAATCTTCAACAATCTTAACACGTCGATTTATCTAACCCGCATCTAATCAAATATTTCCGCTAATTTCAAAGCATTAACTTGAGCTTGAGCTTTATGCAGCGACTCCTGCCATTCCCTTTCGGGATCGCTATCAGCAACAATCCCCGCACCCACTTGTCCCCAAACAACTCCCCCGGTTGTACCGTCACTTTTTGGTGCATATAAAAGGGTGCGAATCAAAATATTTAAATCCAGGTTGCCGCGCCAGTCCAAATAACCGCAGGAACCGTAAAACAAATTGCGCTTCACGGGTTCCAATTCTTCGATGATTTCCAGACAGCGCACTTTCGGACAACCTGTAATCGTACCGCCCGGAAATACCCCTCGAATTAAGTCGATCGCGTCGCAATCTCGTCTTAATGTACCGATAACATTACTGACGAGGTGCATCACGTGACTATAGCGTTCAATCGTCAGAAATTCGTTAACTTTTACCGAACCCCATTCACACACCCTCCCGATATCGTTGCGCTCTAAGTCAACTAACATAATATGTTCGGCTCTTTCTTTGATATTCTCTATTAATTCCTGTGCTAATTGCTCATCTTGAATGGAGGTTAAACCTCGCGGTCTCGTTCCCGCGATCGGTCTAGTATCCACTTTTTTTCCTAATAATTGAACGAGTCTTTCTGGCGAACAACTAACTATCGCCCCCCACGGAGTTTGCCAATAACTTGCAAAAGGCGAAGGATTGATCCGTTGCAAAGCGCGGTAAATTGACCAACTACTGCAATCTGTACGGGCTTCAAACCGCAAAGATAAATTAGCCTGAAAAATATCGCCCGCATGAATATACTTCTGAGCTTTTCGCACTATTTCTTTATACTCACTCTGAGATAATTGGAAAATAGGAGTAGCGGAATTTTGTTGAGAATTTTCCGGTAAATTATTCTCGCTTATTTCTCGCTGGGTTTGCTCTAATTGATGCTGCATAACATCGAGGTGAGAAGGTTGACTCGCAGCCAACCAGAGAATTTGCGTTTGATGGTCTAAAACCGCAAAAGATTCTGGTTCGTACCAACAACTAACCGGGAAAGGAAGCGGATCGGTATTGAGTTGGGGCAGGTGTTCAATTTCCCATGCTAAATCATAACCTAGCCATCCCAACCAACCCCCACTAAAAGGAATTTCCGGCGGTACATTCACTGCTAAATTTTGCTTTTGAGAGTCCAAAAGAGCGCGCAAAAAAGGTAAAATTTCACCGACTGGCGGTGTCCATAGCTGAGAGTGACCGTCAACTATCCGGGGAGAACCTGCACAAATAGAATATCGTGCCAAGTTAGTAGAAGATGTAACTGGACTTTCTAGCAGAACGGCCATATCGCGGGGGAAACAATCCGATATTGAGCTTGCACTGTCGGCGGTTTTACCGAGAAATAAAATTTGAAAAATCTCAGCTCCGCTGCGCTGATTTAGGGGAAGCTTGCGCCAATGCCAAGGTTGTATTTGTTTCATAATAAATTGCACTATGGTTAACACTTTCAGGACTTACGCAACGAGTCAATTTTGACACTATCGGTTTTTTTAGTTTTAGTAAGGTGCACAGTTCGCACCATACTAAAACCGATTGCCAGCGTTATCTCAGCCATTACTTACCACTTTCCAAACATCTCGGTTTGCTTCTTTCTTGAGGCGTATCCAACCCCTAACGGAGTTAATGAGGAATAGAGTTTCGGTACTACGCAAATCATCTAAGGTAATTAACTCTTCTCTGATTTTTCCCTCCTCTAAAAGTTGAGAACGAAACGTCCCCGGTAATAAACCGCACTTGACGGGAGGTGTGATTAGACCTGCAGGTGTATCGATCGCGATATTGGCGATCGTGGATTCGGTGATCACTCCATCTTGATTCCACAGAAAGACATCCTGATATTGGGGCTGCGACTCCAAAGCCATTGTATAAGGTACTCGGTAAGTTGTCTTGTGGTAAAGAAATGGGCTTTGAGAGTCGATCGGTTTGCGGGCAATTCCCACAGATGCACCGATTTTTAAGATACCGCTATCTAGTGTCTGAGCTTGTAATGTTATGTTTCCCTCACAAGATATTGTTAACCGTATTTTTTGTTTGACTGACCCGCAAGTCAGACTTAATGCTTGTAAAGCTTTGCTTGCTTCTGTTAGCGATAGGGGAAAATTAAAATAATCAGCCGATCGCTCTAATCTTTGAAGATGTCTGTCTAGCAAAAAATAGCCGTTTTTGGGTTGCCATAAAAGTGATTCCAGCAATTCAAAGTTTGGCTGGTGTTGAATCATATTTTTGTCAATATAATGTAAATTCGGGAACAAGACAATTATTAGACCCGCGAAGCGGTCTGTTTGTGTAATTATATAGGAAGTTAACTTGAATTTATGTTGCCTAAATCCTTTAGATTTCAATGGCGCCTTGTCATCGGGCTGTTAATATTAACCTCAGCGATCGCACCTCTAGCCCTCAACTACTACGTCCGATTTGTTACCCGCAACTACCGCCACAGCGATATAGCTAACGTGCCGGCAGAACCCATTGCTATAGTTTTTGGTGCCGGACTTTGGGAAGACGGCACTCCAAGCCCCATGTTAGCCGATCGAGTGCAAGCAGCCGTCGATTTGTACAAAGCGGGCCGAGTGGACAAACTTTTGATGACAGGAGACAATAGCACGGTCGATTACAACGAAGTCCAAGCAATGCAGGACTACGCCGAAGCCCAGGGCGTACCGATTAATAATATCGTTCTCGATTATGCCGGATTTAGTACCTATGAAAGTTGCTACCGGGCGAAAGAGATTTTTGGCATAACGAAGGCTGTTTTAGTTACCCAAAACTTTCACTTAGCCCGCGCTGTTTATACCTGCCGCCGGTTGGGCGTAGAGGCGATCGGCTTAGGAACGCCGGATTGGGGCAAATTTCGCCAAAAGGGCATGATTCGCTACAGTTTCCGCGAATTTTTGGCAGTCATCAAAGCGCTTTGGGAAGTGCGTGTTACCCGTCCAGAACCGACTTTTTTGGGGCCGTTTGAAGGAATTCAAGAAAAGTGATAAGTGGTCTGTTGAAAACTTTAGTCCTTGCTTTAAGGACGAAAGTCTTCACTAAAAACGGATTTTCTTACAACTAACCGGACATCATGTAAGTCCGGGAGTTGTAAGTTTTGAGTTAAACAAAACTTACAACAAAACTCACAAATCATAGCTTCCCCGTTGCGGTAGTGTTCCATAACTTACTCGCGTTTGGAAAGTCCTGCCAGCGACCAAGTTAGACTCACCATCATTAAGCGTGCTAGAGCCTTCAAACCATCTTCACCGTGATTTTCAAATGCTTGAGACTCGGTTTGAGAATTATCATTTTCTGGCAAGTCTTGAGGGGCTGCTGCTGGTTCTTCAAACTCCGCTTTGTCACAAGATTCTTCAAGACTGACTTGTGACTGATGATTTTCTTTTTCTCTCATTTTATGAGTCACCTCCTTGAGTTACTGCATACATAACCCATACTACAAATATAAATTGTTTGTTTCCGGCATTTGGCGATCGAAGTTTTCTTACATGGCGATCGTAATCAGCAAGTGACGTGATACCCATCACTTAATTGTTATTTTTACTTACTAGCGATGTTTTCACAAATCTGCTACAGTTAATACCTAACAATCAATGTGACGCTCAGTGACATCAAATTGAAACTAAGCCTCGGAAAACTCAGAATAAACTAAGAAAATAAAGGGGTAGAGCTGATGGGAATTTATCTCGATACTGCAATTGTAGCAGAAGCAAAAGAGGCGAGCCAGTTCGGCTGGCTTTCGGGAATTACTACTAATCCAACCCTCCTGGGAAAAAGCGATTTATCTCCCGATGTGACGCTCACACAACTGGCGAAACTTATTCCGGGGGAAGTGTATTATCAGCTAACTGCATCTGATTTTGATGGCATGGTAGCAGAAGGAAAAGCGGCTTTTGAATTAATTGGACAGCAAACAGTGTTGAAAGTTCCAGCAACGGCGGCGGGTTTCCAAACAGTAGCGCATTTGTCACCGGAAATTCCTTGCGCGGTGACAGCGATATACAGCGCATCACAAGCAGTTGTTTCAGCAGAAGCGGGGGCAAAATATGCGATCGCCTACGTGAATCGCGCCACCAGATTGTTAGGAGACGGTTTTGCCTTAGTGCGGGATATGGCAAATGTGTTGCAGAGAACTAATACGGAGATTTTGGCAGCTAGCATTAAATCGCCGGAAGAAGCGGTAAAGACTTTGTTAGCTGGCGCCCATCATTTGACATTGCCTTTTGACGTGTTGCAGGCGATCGCAGTTCACGAACTTTCGCAGCAAACTGTTGATGAATTTGCCAAAAACGGGCGGGGAATTAGTTATTAGATTTTGCAACACAGAAAACTTGATTAATTCTGGAGCAAGTATCATTCGCTCGCTGACTGCATATGAGTTTGGCTATTTTGTCTACTGTTGGTAACATTTGTTGATAAATATGGCTTTTATGAACTCAAAGTTATGACTTTTATGAATTGACTTTGAGAGCTGCTTATTGAATAATTTCCATCAACCGCAGGGATATCCAAACTTGTACTCTTAAATGTCAGGGCTTATGACTATTACTCGCGTCTCAGTTGACTCAGCAGGCATCTCTGACCCAGCAGGCGATGTGCAGGGCAACCGTTACTCGGTCAAATCATCCATCTCCGGTGATGGGCGGTTTGTGGCGTTTACACTTCAACAATCCATCTTCCGAATCGGAGCTCCGAACAATAATATTAACAATAGCGACGACATCTTCGTGCGCGACACGCTCACCAACACCACCACCCGCGTCTCAGTTGACTCAGCAGGCAATCAGCCGAACGACAGCTCCTACGACCCCTCCATCTCTGCTGACGGAAGGTTTGTGGCGTTTCAATCTGATGCCACCAACCTCGTGCCGGGGGACACAAATAATAACAACGACATCTTCGTCCGCGATTTGTCAACCAACACCACAACCCTCGTCTCAGTCAGCTCCAGCGGCGATCGGGGGAACAAGTTTTCCGGGGATCCCTCCATATCGGGCGACGGGCGGTTTGTGACGTTTTCATCTACAGCCTCCAACCTCGTGCCGGGGGACACTAACAATGAGGAGGACATCTTCGTCCGCGACTTGTCAACTAATACCACCACCCTCGTCTCTGTCAGTTCTAGTGGCGCTCCCGCGAACGACTACTCCTCATTCCCCTCCATCTCTGCCAACGGGCGGTTTGTCACATTTTACTCTTTTGCCACCAACCTCGTGCCTGGGGATACTAACGACAGTCGCGACATTTTCGTGCGCGACTTGTTGACCAATACTACTACCCTTGTCTCTGCGAGTTCCAATGGCGAGATCGCCAACGGCGGCTCCATCCGTGGCTCTATTTCTGCTGACGGGCGGTTTGTGGCGTTTTCATCTCGTGCCACCAACCTCGTGCCGGGGGACACAAATAATAACAACGACATCTTCGTGCGCGACTTATCAACCAATACCACCACCCGCGTCTCTATTTCCTCAACAGGCAATCAGGGCAACCAAGATTCCGGGTCCGCCTCCATATCCGCTGACGGGCGGTTTGTGACGTTTTCATCTGAGGCCTCCAACCTCGTGCCAGGGGACACTAACAATAAAGAAGACATCTTCGTGCGCGACTTGTTAACGAATACTACCACCCGTCTCTCTGTTGACTCAGCAGGCAATCAGGGGAACAGCGACTCCGAGTTCCCCTCCATCTCGGCCAACGGGCAGAAAGTAGCGTTTTCATCTTTTGCAGCCAATCTCGTGCCGGGAGATACCAACAACGGCCCAGACCTCTTTATTGCTGACATAGGCAGCGCTCCCGGCGGCATCAATAACTCTCCAAACGCCATCAACGGCACGAACGGCAACGACAACCTCACAGGCACTCCCAGCAGCGATAATATCAGCGGTTTAGACGGCGATGACACACTCACCGGTTTGCGAAGCAACGATATCCTTGTCGGGGGCGGCGGCAGCGACAACCTGTCTGGCGGCAAAGGTTTTGACACTCTCAACGGCGGTTTGGGAAACGATATTCTATTCGGTGGCGCGGGCAACGATGTATTTGTTTTAGGTGCGGGGTTGGGAATTGATACCATCTCTGATTTCACCAACTCTCAAGATACCATTCAATTAATCAATGGCTTGACCTTCGGACAGCTATCAATTTCGCCGGGAACTAACGGCACATTAATTAGACTAGCCAGCAGCGGTGAAGTTTTAGCTTCTTTGACAGGTGTTGCTCCCAATTTTATTGGCTCTGAAGATTTCGTCTCTGTTTAGATATCTGCCCATTCTCAATTGTCTGCTGTGTTCTTTCGCCGAAGCTCTGACTTTTACTCAAAGAGCGCGATCGAACTTCGCCAACAATCCATCAATCGCTCATCAATTTACCAAAGTTGCAATTTTAGTGTGAGGACTTATGACTATTAATCTTGTCTCAGTTAGCTCAACAGGCGATCGGGCAAGCGCCTTCTCTAACCGTCCCTCCATCTCCGCCGACGGGCGGTTTGTGGCGTTTGCATCTGCTGCCTCCGATCTCGTGCCGGGAGATACTAACAATAATGGCGACATCTTCGTCCGCGACTTATCAACCAATACCACCACCCTCGTCTCAGTCAGCTCCAGCGGCGATCGGGGGAATAGCAACTCCTTTTTTCCCTCCATCTCCGGTGACGGGCGGTTTGTAGTGTTTTATTCTGATGCCACCAATCTCGTACCGGGGGATACTAACAACCAACGCGACATCTTTGTCCGCGACTTGTCAACCAATACAACCACCCTCGTCTCAGTCAGCTCCAACGGCGATCGGGGAAATGGCTCTTCCTCCGCCGATTTCTTCTCAGGGCCCTCCATCTCCGCCAACGGCCGGTTTGTGGCGTTTGCATCTAATGCCTCCAACCTGGTGTCCGGGGACACCAACAATGCCCCCGACATCTTCGTGCGCGACTTATCAACTAACACCACTACTAGCGTCTCAGTCAGCTCCAGCGGCGATCGGGGGAACCGCAGCTCCTACTCTCCCTCCATCTCAGCCGACGGGAGGTTTGTGACGTTTTCATCTGCGGCCACTAACCTGGTGCCGGGAGACACTAACGCTGACAACGACATCTTCCTGCGCGACTTGTTAACCAACACCACTACCCTTGTCTCTGTCAGTTCCAACGGCGCTCGGGCCAACGGCTTTTCCTCCCTTCCCTCCATCTCCGCCAACGGGCGGTTTGTGCTATTTGAATCTGATGCGTCCAACTTGGTGCCAGGGGACACTAGCAATAGCAACGACATCTTCGTGCGCGACTTGTCAACTAACACTACTACCCTTGTTTCTGTCAGTTCCAGTGGCGAGCGCGGCAATTTACCCTCCCAGTTCTCCTCAATCTCAGCCGACGGGCGGTTTGTAGCGTTTGGATCTGATGCCCGCAACCTCGTGCCGGGGGACACAAACAATACCACCGATGTCTTCGTGCGCGACTTGTTAACGAATACCACCACCGGCGTCTCTGCCAGTTCCAGCGGCGCTCAGGCCAACAATGTCTCCTCTACTCCCTCCATCTCAGCCGACGGGAGGTTTGTGGCGTTTGTATCTGAAGCATCCAACCTCGTGCCTGGTGACACTAACAGGGTTCAAGACGTATTCGTTTCTGACACCGGCAACGCTTCAGGCGGCATCAATAACTCTCCAAACGCCATCAACGGCACGAACGGCAACGACAACCTGATAGGCACTCCCGGCAGTGATAATATCAACGGTTTAGACGGCGATGACGCACTTACGGGTTTGCGAAGCAACGATATCCTTGTCGGGGGAGGCGGCAGCGACAACCTGTCTGGCGGCAAAGGTTTTGACACTCTCAACGGCGGTTTGGGAAACGATATTCTATTCGGTGGCGCGGGCAACGATGTATTTGTTTTAGGTGCGGGGTTGGGAATTGATACCATCTCTGATTTCACCAACTCTCAAGATACCATTCAATTAATCAATGGCTTGACCTTCGGACAGCTATCAATTTCGCCGGGAACTAACGGCACATTAATTAGACTAGCCAGCAGCGGTGAAGTTTTAGCTTCTTTGACAGGTGTTGCTCCCAATTTTATTGGCTCTGAAGATTTCATCTCGGTCTAGAGATGGTAAACTGTCCTTTGTTAAATCACTTTTACTCAGGGAACATGATTAAACTTGGCAAACTATCCCTCGCATTAGTAGGCACATTTATTGCAGTTTTGCAACCAGCATTTACCGCTAATTCACAAGAAAGCAACAGCGAATTTAGCAAACTTCAATCCTTATTAGAAGCCAAAAAATGGTACGAAGCAGATCAAGAAACAGTCTCTCTGATCCGCAACAACCCCGCCAATCTGTCTTGTCCGAACCTCCGCGCGATCGATCGGCTGTGGATGCAATCGAGCAATGGCAAATATGGATTGACTCCACAGTTAGAGATTTGGCAGAAAGTCGGCGGTTCTAACTGTCGAACTTGCGAAGGTCAAATTAAAGATTTTAGCAAGCAAGTAGGATGGAACATGAGCTCGCAAGTAAGTCCTATACCAGGGGAGTTTCCGGCCCAGTATCCAACTGTTGCTTCATTAAGTTGGCAAAGTTATGTTGACAGCGATAAAAGCATAACTAGGTACAGTCTTTTTGCTGGCGCGCAGACATGGCAAGCGTGGAGGGTTACAGAATTTAACCTGTTTTCTACTTTTGCCAATTGTGGCAAGTAAGAGTTGTAGGGCGGGCAAGGCCCAGACTTCCACGTCGGAGTCGGGATGGGATTTCTCGCTCGCCTCCACTCTTCAATCTAAAATCTAAAATCTAAAATCTAAAATAGTAGGACTATGGCATTCGCCAAATCTTAATAGTGCGATCGGGACTGCCGCTCACAAAAGTCTTGCTATCTCTGGAAATAGCCACAGAACTCACAAACTGACTGTGACCAGAAAGAGTGCTTCTTTCTTTTCCCGTCTTCAAATCCCAAACTATAATATCTCCGCCCCCGCTAATCAAAGTGCGGTTGTCCGCGCTAAAGGCGATCGTCCTCACCCAACTCGAATGCCCTTTAAAAGTGCGGGTGCGCTTCCCGTCTTGCACGTTAGACAAACGGATCGTATTGTCGGTGCTAGCACTAGCCACAATTTGCCCGTTCGGGCTAAAAGCCACAGCATTAACCGGGCCCCCGTGACCTGTGATAATTCTTCTGACTTCTCCGGTACCGAGATTCCACAAACGCACAGTCTTGTCCTGGCTGCCGCTAGCGAGAGTTTTACCGTCCCGGCTCAAAGCGATCGCGTTTACTCCTCCGGCGTGGCCGCTCAAAGTCCGCAACCTGCTGCCGGTTCTGACATTCCACAAGCGAATAGTTTTATCATCGCTGCCGCTAGCGAGAGTTTTACCGTCCCTGCTAAAAGCGATCGCATTGACGGCGGCTGTGTGAGCGGGAATCGTCCGCATCCGTCGCCCCGTCTTCAAATCCCAGAGAATCACCTTATTGTCGCCGCCGCCGCTGGCCAAAATCGAGCTGTTCGGGCTCACCGCCAGCGTGTTGACAGATTTTTTAGAATGCACCGAATTGAGAGTCCGCACCAGCCGTCCCGTCCTCACATTCCAAATTCTAATCGTCCCAAAGCTTGCGCTCACCAAAGTTTGACCGTCAGGCGACAGGGCGGTCGCTTTTACACTCCCGACATTATCCAAACTTCTTTGCAAAAACTGAGTGCTAGGTAAAGTAGAAAGCAGCCACACGGGGTTTGCTGGAAACACCCCGTAACGCAGCGAACCGTAAATTTGAGACGCCCCAATACTCACCATCAAAACAGCCGTGCCCGCCAGCAACTTCTTTTTCCAATCAAAAACATCTTTCTCGGTCTTGTTCAATCCCGAATCCAGAGGTCTGAGGCGGTTTCTGGAACTCTGCTTCTTCGCCCCAGCCTCCCCGGCTGTTGCGCGAATTTTAGTTTGCCCCGTCGTCGGCAACTGAGTGGGCAACTGACTTTCCGCGCCGTCGAGATTAATTTCCTCCAAGCACTGCAAAACCATCTGGGGACTTTGAGGTCGATTGCCCGGAAAAGGCGCCATCAGGTAATCGATCACATTAGCCACGGGGTCGGAAACTTGAGGAGCTCCTTTGCGCCACATCAATCTGCCCGTGCGGGGATTTTCTGGAAACGCAGTCGGTGGCTTTCCAGTCAGCAAATAAACAAAAGTGCGCCCCAGAGCAAAAAAATCTGACTGCGGAACAGCCTTGCCATTAGTTTGTTCCGGCGGCGTGTAGCCGGGAGAAACAATACCAGTCACATTTTGTCCCTGGCCCACCTTAGCGAAATAAGTCCCCGACACTTCCCTAGCAGTCCCGAAGTCTATCAGCACTAACTGCCCGTTGGGCTTGCACATAATATTGTGCGGCTTGATATCCCGATGAAAATAGTTGAGTCGGTGAACTTGGTCTAAAATTTCCGACAGTTGTTTGAGCCAATTCAGAGCTTGTTCTTGACTGATCGGGCGGCCCCGATGTTTCAGCCAGTCTTGCAAATTGGCCCCAGCAATTTTCTCCATCACCAGACAGTGAAAAGACTCTGTGCTGTGAGCTGGCGTAAATGTAAAATAACCGTCGCGATCGACTTTTGGAATACCTGGATGTCTCAGCCTGACCAATACGTCGGCTTCTTGCTTAAAAAGTTCTACAGCTTTGGGATGGTCTTTGAGCAGGACTTTTAGCACTTTTCGGGCGCCGTTGTCGTCCACTTCAAATGTTCTGCCAAAGCCACCGTTTCCGAGAGGCGTGACTAGCCGATATCGACCTTCCAACAAAAGTTGAGACCCGCAGTGGATACACGCGGATTTGCCAGAGTTGGCTGGATCGGAGGGATTCGGGCATTTGGGATTGAGGCAATAACTCACAGAAGCCACATAACCCTGATTGAGGTTGCTCTATCAAGTTTTACTTGGACACTGCTCTACAAAACTTGGCTAAACTTATCTAAGCTTCACCATTCAACTAGAAGTATTTTCTAGAGGGTCTGATTCCTGCTTCTGCCAAGAGAGTCGGCTCTTACTTGTCCACAGGCGTAAATTCGGGTGGAGCAGCACCCTATTTTTGAAGTCTGTACAACTATTTATTATTGTGGAAGCTTTTAGCCCTTCTTTAACCATTATTTTCAACCAATTTAACGAATCGTGGTATCCCGTTCGACCTTTTTATAGGCTGGTCAGTTTTAAATCGACCGTGGTTTACTGCTACACAGAACTTGGCTAAACTTATTTAAGCCTCACCATTCAATCAGAATTACTCCTGAAGGGTCTGTTTCCTGCTTCACCCAAGGGAGTCGGCTCTTTCTTGTCCACAGGCGTTAATTCGGGCGGAGCAACGCCCTAATGAATTAATTTTAGTTGAAGCTTGTAGCCATGAGTCATCCACTATTTTCAACCAATTTAACGAAACGCGGGATCCCGTTCTACCTTGTGACAGGCTGGTCATTTTTGACTTGCACGCTCGGTTTACTCTCCCAGATAATTAAGCCTTTTTTTCGGCATTGATTTAATCATACCGCCCAGAATGTTAATCAGTCAAGTTAAGTATGACTAACTTTGGTGAACTTTTTGGCTATGCAAGTCCAACTCAGTTTTCAACTACTTATGACGATCGTAGCACACCTAGTAAAAGACTCATGAGCACCCTTGATTGAAATCTTGCAGCGTCTCTGAAGTCAAGGGAGGTTTGAGTCTCGCTTGACTTCAGCATCCCGTGTTTTTTATAACCGGGGACACTGCGATCTCACGATCGGGTTGAGGCCAAAGGTTTTGTTGTTTGTCACAGCCGATCGAGGTCACAAATCCCTGATGAGAGCACATAATGTACAAACACACCAGAACTAATAACAAGAGAGCAGCCACATTTCAATTGTACGATCGCAACCACCATTCTCGAAGAAATAAGTGAGAGTGGGCGAGGGGGAGAGTGCGAGAGTGGGAGAGTGGGAGAGTGGGAGAGTGGGGGAGTGAGGGAGTGAAAAAATCTGCCTTCTTCCCTCTTCCCTCTTCCCTCTTGCTTCCCGATAAGAAAGCGTTTTAAACAAGTCCCTCAATTACCGGATGGAAGTAGAACGCCAGCGCCAAAACCGTATAAGCTGCCAACAGCAAAGTACCTTCGAGCCAGTTAGAATTGCCGTCAGAACTGATAGAATTGGCGATCAGCACCGACACCGCAACCGCTACAAGTTCAAACGGGTTGAAATTCAAGTCCATCGGTTTGCCCAAGACAAAACCTGCCAAAACCAACACCGGGGCAACAAACAAAGCAATTTGCAAACTCGAACCCACGGCCACAGAAACCGACAAATCCATTTTATTTTTCATCGCCACCGTCACCGCCGTCGTATGTTCGGCCGCATTGCCAATAATCGGCACTAAAATCACCCCGGTAAACAGTGATGTCAGCCCCAAACGCGCCGTCGCTTCTTCGAGAGTACCCACCAACAGTTCCGACTCGACAGCTACCATCAGGGTACAGGCCAACAGCACCCCAATCCACAGCGGCAGATTGACTTTGTGGTCAGGACTGTCTGGTGCTAAGTTATTTTCGGCTAAATCTTCCAGCATTTCTATTTCTGCCACCCCTGCATCGTACAGATAACTGTGGGTTTTCATAGAAAACAGCAGCGTCAGCACGTAGACGACAATCAGCACTACAGCAACAGCGCTAGAGAGGTTCTGCATAGTTGCCGGAGGGATGCCAATAGAGGTGGCATTAACTGCCGTCGGCACCAAAATGGCAATCACGGCTAAGTTCATCGCTGAAGCATTCAACCGGGCGACTGTCGGCTGAAAATCTTGTTCTTTGTAGCGCAAGCCACCCAGCAGCATCGCCAATCCCATCACCAGCAACAGGTTGCTCATAATTGAACCGGTGATGCTGGCCTTGACAACATCTATTAGTCCGGCGTTGAGGGCGACGATGCCGATAATCAGTTCCGTGGCATTTCCGAAGGTAGCGTTCAGCAAACCCCCCAAATTGGCACCGAGGACGACGGCGATTTCTTCGGTGGCCGTTCCCATCCACGCGGCTAGGGGGATGATGGCTAAAGCCGAGGTGATGAAGATTGTGGAGGATTCCCAGCCGAGAAAGTGTCCGGCGATGGAAACTGGGATAAATAACAGCAGACTGGAAATAATTGTATTTGTGTTTAGCATTTAGATTCTCAAAAGCTGCCAACCGTCAATCATAGCCTGTGACCAAATGAAAAAAGGGTGAGGGTGACGGATTTGGGTGTTCGCTTAAAGCTGGGGGTGGGCGATCCTCTTCTGCAAGCTTCGCTAACGGGCGATCGCTGCATTGCTGCTTTCACTGATGTGACAAACTAAGAGAGGGATTGGTTTAGCCGATCGGTTCAATGGATTTTTCTATTCTACCCGCTCGATCGCATCAGGTTCCGCATTGTCTTGAGAGCAAAGTTGACTCTTTCTGGGCGATCGTTTTTTCAGATATTCGTTCAGTGATATAATCTTTAAATATTGCCATTCTGCAAGTATAGCTATACATAATACTTAGGACTGCTTCAGCCATGCCTCTACAAGAAGAGATTGACAAAACAAGGCAAGAAATTCGGACAGATAGCTACTCAATGTCTATTGGCGAGTGGATCAGTCTTTATGAGAGTAAGGAAATCGATATTCACCCAGAGTTTCAAAGGTTTTTTCGTTGGTCGGATTCTCAAAAATCCAGGTTTATAGAATCAATTCTTTTAGGTATACCGATTCCACCAATTTTTGTCAGTCAAAGAGATGATGGGATTTGGGATGTGATCGATGGTTTGCAGAGACTCTCAACCATATATGAATTTGTAGGTATTTTGAAACCAGACAATCGAGAGCAAGATACATTTTCTGCTGTCGCCTTACAAGAAACTACTTACTTACCTTCGTTAAAAGGTAAAAAATGGAACGATCCTGACGATAAAGATAACTCTTTAACTCAGGCGCAGCGTTTATTGATAAAAAGAACCAAAATATACGTCAATATTGTTGCAAAAGAAAGTGATGAAATGATTAAGTATGAGCTTTTTCAGCGGCTGAATACAGGAGGATCGATTGCTACACCGCAAGAAGTAAGAAATGGCATTCTTTTAATGTTGAATAAGAATTTATATAATTTAATGCGTTCACTTGCCGATCGGGAGTCATTTAAAAGCTGCATTGCTTTGAGCGATAGACTTTATGAAGAACAGTATGATATGGAATTAGTATTGCGTTTTATTCTTTTCTTCGATCGAGATTATGCAAGTATTCAAACGCTGGGCGGTGATGTTAGCGAGTTCCTAACGGCTAGAATGCGTGAAATGGCTATTAAAAAAGATTTGGATAGCACCCACATAGAGAGAGCGTTTGATGTGACCTTCAATATGCTTAATGAAGCTATGGGAGACGATAGCTTCAAGCGATATAAATCGGAAAATGATAAATTCCTAGGAGGCTTTCTCTTATCGGCCTATGAGGTAATAGCATTAGGAATTGGATACAACTATCAAAATCCGGTTCTAACAGACCAATTACCTAATCGTATAAAAAGTATTTGGTCAAATCAAACTTATAAAAAGTGGTCGGGAGCTGGACTGAATGCAGCAAGACGCTTACCGTATCTTATTCCGCTTGGTAGAAAGGTCTTTTCCCCTTCATGAGCATCCGAACAGCGGAACAATTAAGCGATAGATTGGCAACGGATCTTGCTTGGCGAAAGAAGGAACTGTCAGAAATGAAATCTTTGATAGAAGCGAAAAATGTTTCTGACCAAAGACATAAAGTATTAGTTCGGAGTGGAGTATGTATTCTCTATTCCCATTGGGAAGGTTTTGTCAAGCTAGCAGCCAACTCTTATCTAGAATATGTTATCTCAAAAAAGCTTACGTATCAGGAGCTTTCTAGTAATTTTTTAGCTTTGGCCATGAAAGACAAACTTAAAGAGGCAAAAGAGACACATAAGCCATCATTGTATATACCTGTTTGTGAGTTCTTTCTTTCCGAATTAAATCAGAGATGTATCCTACCTAAAGATGTAATATCTACTGCATCGAATTTATCTTCTGAGATTTTAAAAGAAATAACTTATATTCTCGGAATTGACTTTTCAATATATTCTACTAAATCGGTATTAATTGATACCAAGCTTTTAAAGACAAGGAACGAAATTGCCCACGGTAATTATTTGGTGTTTGATAGGGAGGAATATCTAGAGCTACACAGAGAAATTATAGGAATGCTCGATATATTTCGTACCGAGATAGAAAATGCTGCTATTCAGGAAAAATTTAGGCGGGATTCACCTTAGATAATGACAACAGGAGCCAATAATTATCAGCCATATCAAGAAAACTAGATTTTTTCAAAAAAGAAATCGATCTGAAAGCTGCAAAGTGGCGCTCATCTCATTAAAATTATGATATTGGAAGTGGCAATTATTGATGCTAAGCCTAATATGACTGGAGCAACATAACATATGAGTGATATCGGTCTCACACACATCGCACTGCCCGTTTCTGATGTCGATCGCAGTATTGAATTCTACTCCAACTATGCTGGAATGCAGGTCGTCCACCGCCGCATTGATGCCAAAGCAGGTGTTGCTGTGGTCTGGCTTTCTGACTGCACTCGCCCTTTTGTAATTGTGCTAATTCAAACAGACTCCGTACATCCCGTTCTGTCTCCCTTGGCACACCTGGGAGTAGGTTGCAAAAGTCGCGAATATATGGACGAACTCTGCGACAAAGCACGTCAAGAAGGTGTGCTGCTTGAAGAACCAAAAGATTCTGGATATCCGATCGGCTACTGGGCTTTTTTGCGAGACCCAGACGGTCACACGCTGGAACTATCCTACGGGCAAGAAATCGGATTTACAGTGGAGAAAGCTACTTAAAGTTATAATAAACAAATCGCCCTCCAAACCCGATCGTTTCTCATCTGGAAATAGACTGGAGAATCAAATGACCGCAGCAATCATCGCACCACCCAGAAAAGAATCACCTCTTCTGTTTGAGGGACTCACTTGGAGAGAGTTCAAAGCAGTTGAGCAATTGTTAGACCGTCCAGGATATCGACTTTCTTTCCTGGATGGAGTTTTGGAGATTAAACTAATGCCTGGAGAACCCCACGAAACCGTTAAAGAAAGAATTGGTGCATTGTTGGAGCTTTACCTGCTGATGGCGGGGTTTGACTTTACTCCAACTGGCTCAATGACTCTGGAAAGTGAAACGGGTAAAGTCAAGCGAGAGGCCGATAAATCTTATAAACTTGCTCCCGGTCGTAGGCTACCCGATTTGGCGCTCGAAATCGTGTTTTCCAGTGGCGGGATCGACAAGCTGGAGGCATACAAGCGGCTGAAAATTCCTGAAGTGTGGTTTTGGGAAGATGGATTGTTAGAGGTTTATCACCTGCGGGGAGAGGGGAATACACTTCATTATGAAAAGGTTTCCAGTAGTGAGGAGGTGAAAGGGATCGATTTGGATTTGTTGTTGCGCTGCATCAATATGGTGAATCATGTTGATGCAGTTAAGACTTTTCAACAGGCACTCCAAAAATAGCTGGGATTAAGAGACTTCTCCAAAAAAGCAGGTTTTGAACAGGCAGGATGCCTGTTCCACGATAATTATGGGAGATGTCTAATAGATCGTCGCGCACCCTTTAACCACCTCTGTTCGCATCTCAATATCCGCAACAAGCAATGAAAAATACCAAATGACACAAGTTGTAATTGTCGGATCGGGGCCAACTGGTGCGGCACTTGCTTTGCTGCTGGTAAAACGAGGTATTCGCACAACATTGATTGAGGCTGCAAAAGATTCGTATCGAGTGTTTCGCGGTGAAGGGTTAATGCCCAGCGGATTGGATGCGATCGCCCAAATGGGTTTATCCACTATCCTAGAAGGTGTTCCACACCGACAAATTGATGCCTGGGAGTTCGTTGTTGGCGATCGGCAACTATTTCGAGTTGATGAGCCAATGGGGTCAAATCGACCTTGTACGCTGGTATCGCAACCGCCTTTGCTAGAAACACTAATTTCAGAAGCTCAGTTGCATCCAGAGTTTGAATTTATCTCAGGTGTTCCCGTAAAAGATTTACTGTACAGCAACGATCGCATTGCGGGTGTAAAGCTAGGAGAGGGGCGAGAGATTCCTGCTGCACTTGTGATTGGTACAGATGGTAGAAACTCGGTTGTACGACAACGTGCAGAATTAGAGTTAGTAAAACAGCAGAATAGTATAGATGTTCTGTGGTTTAAACTTGCCGCTCATCCTCGGTTTGTGGCGGATAATGTATTTTATTCCATCCTGAATGGCGGTAGCGGATTTAGTGTCTTTCATGGGGCAGAATCAGGAAAACTTCATCTGGCTTGGGTGCTATCGGCAGATGACAAAACGGATCGGAAAGACACAGACTGGGCAGAAACTTTCGCATCGCTATCTCCTGCGTGGATGGCAGAACATTTCCGCAACTGTGCCGATACGATCGAATCTCCGATGCGATTATCTGTTGTGGTTGGTCGCTGTCCGCGCTGGCATCGACCAGGAATCATACTTTTGGGGGATGCTGCACATCCCATGTCTCCGGTTCGCGCTCAAGGAATTAACATGGCGTTCCGCGATGTAATTGTTGCGGCCAATCACCTTGTACCTTTATTGAAAGCAGGGGCTAATTATGAGGATATTGACTTAGCATTATCGCGGATTCAGGCAGAACGCGAACCCGAAATTATTCGCGCCCAACAACTTCAAGCACAAGAAGCGTGGAAAGGCGAACAACTGCGAAAAAATGGATTGTTGCGTTTATTGATGATGCAAACTGCTCCGTTTTTGGGTGAAAAAATTAAACAATTTTGGGTGAAAGGACAGTATGAATTGCGCCAAGGAGTAACAGAGGTAAAATTGGTTGTGTGAAAAGAGGAAATTCACAATTAGGAGAAAATTTTATGCGATCGACAACTATCAAAGGACCGATCGGCACTATTCACATCATCGAAGCCAGCCGCCCTGTCACCGCTGGGGAGTCGGAACCGCTGCCGGTGGTGTTCGTGCACGGTATGACGGTTTCTGCGAGCATCTGGGATGCCCAGCTTGCCCATGTCGCCCTTACCCGAGGCGCGATCGCCCTTGATATGCGGGGACACGGTGATTCTGCACCGCCGGAGGACGGCAACTATGCGCCCGCCTCCTGTGCAGCGGATGTTTTCGCGGTACTGGATGGGCTGGGACTCGATCGAGTGGCGATCGTCGGGCACAGTTTCGGTGCTTGTATTGCCCTCGCCACAGCAGCAGCCGCACCGCACCGCATCGCGCAGTTGATCCTGGCAGACCCACCTGGAGACTTTACCAAGGTTCCTGCAGAGGTGTACGAACTGATCGTCCCCTTCCAGAGGGCTCTGGAGACGGAGGATTGGCGCGCTGCTGTGGAAACCAGCTTCAACGAGGCACTGACAGGAAGCAGGGCCCATACGCGCGATCGGATTCTCGCTTGGTTGGCTGCGACTCCACAGGATTGTCTGTTTGGAATGTATCGCGAGATGTTTGCTTTTGACGCAGTGGATGCTCTCGATCGCTACCTAGCAGCCCCTGGAACACGGGCCCACGCCATTATTGCTCCCTCAAACAATTTTCCCTTCAGCCTCCACATCCTCCGTCCCACACTGACGACAACTACGATCGCCGATACTGGACACTGGCTGATGCTGGATGCGCCAGAAGCCTTTGCTAGGGAACTTGATATCTGTTTGGAAGGTGTTTAATATATAGCCTTTCTCAGTAGCATGAGGTGTTCTTGGGCATTGGGCATTGGGCATTGGGCATTGGGCATTGGGCATTAGGCATTGGGCATTGGGCATTGGAAGAGTACCTTACTTTCCTGAGAACCGCTATAGATTTCGACAAAATCTGTTAGTTTTACCACAATTCATCGAGAGTTAAGTTGTGGGGGTTTTTGAGGATGAAGGCGTTGTTGTCTTTGATTAAGTCACCGCTACAGAGAATCGGTAAGCGTTCTTGATAAGCTTTAATCGCCAGGATATAATCTTTGTCTGCAAGTGAAGTTTGAATTTTTTGCAATTTGGCAACTACAAGGCCGATGAGAGTAATTTCACCACTTAATTTTTGGGTATTTGGGGTGTGAATTTGCATAACAATTCCCTGAATTATCGTGTTGGGAATGCGGGTAAGCAGTTCGCTTAAAATTTCAATCTGAGGGCGATTTTCTGCGTTTTCTAGGGTTTGAATTGCTTGGCTGATACGCGCTCCATAATCTCGGAGATTTTGCCGATTAGGTAGCAATATTTCTAATTCTTCTCCGTCGGCTGTTGGTTTGTGCCAAAGTGTGGCATTATCTAAGAAAGGTTGGTCTTGATGCCAGCCGTGAGTTTGTAAGTAATTTCTCAGTTGATTTAGCTCGATGGTTTCGAGAGTTTGGCGATCTTTTACGGTGAATTTCATGGTTGGACTCCTTGGCTCATTCCCTCCATAATTGACTGAAGGGCGGCGACTGTGTGGTGAATTGAAATGTTGAGATGACTGGAAGCTACTTGTCAATAAAATATTATCGCGAACATTTTAATCAATCCCTCTTTAAAAATGTTTTTTTGTAAAAGGTGAGGGTTAGTAACTATAAGTTCATTCACAAGCATAATTTACTACTTCGTCCCTGTACGAATCATCTTGAAACCATACACATAAATATCAGGAAACCCGTAACGGTTTTCTTTATGGCGCCATTTAGCCAGACCAATTTCAGTTAAAAAACTGGCAAATTCATCAAAATCAGGATATCTTTCCTGTGCGCTTTTCTCCCATGCGTACTCAAGTAGTTGTCTGCTAGGTAAAGCGGGAATACCTTCTAAAGCTTCAAAAAATTGACATAAGTCAGGATATTCTTGTTTAATTGCATCACAACGTTCATCTGATGCCTTTTCTAAACCAATTTCCAGAGATGCTCCCCGAAGTAAACGATCACTAGGAGCCTTAACTGATGTTTGTCCCTTGTAAGTTAGCTCATGCTCTTTTGCTCCTTGAAGCAAGGCACTTAAGCTGCGGGGAAAGGCAGTACCATTTAAGTCTGATAAACGTTCGTAAACCCATCTATAAACATATTTAGCTTTTTTTCCTGTTCTTCGACGTATTCCCCACAATAAGTCTAGGGCGCGGTTTAAGGTTTCTTCATTAGCATTATCAATATTTTCAACAGGTGAAGAACGATCTACTAAATCTTTAAAATCTCGTGCTTGCGTGGCTTGGCGAAGGGCTAACCGCAAGAAATCTACCCTTGTCCACTTCAAAAAGAGATCGCGTCCATTGAAGTGACTTTTATTGTCAAAGTTCAAACGATTCCAAATGTCTTCTCGCAGAAATATTTTAAAGCGAATAGATGTTAAGCGACGGGCATCACAAGCTTGAATAAGTTGAAATAAACCACTTAAAGCTTGCTGTCTAACTCCCTCTCTTTCGGGGAAGTCTTCATCTAAATCGTCGTATAAAAGCCAAAGTGTTTGATTTTTCTCCCGTTGCTGTTCGTTCAGAATATCTAAGACATCCGGCAAAACAAGTATCAACTGTGAATCAGTTGATAATTCAATTAAGGCTTTAGTATGTTCAGCCTTCCAGTTTTCTTCCGGCAGTCCCTTCAATATGTTGCGTAGACTTTCAAATTTAGGTTTTTGACTCCCTTTCTCCGGCAGTTTTAAATAATTTTCTTGATCTACTCGAAATATCAGGTATGCTCGCCAAAATGCCTCCCAAGTTCCCTCATTATCTTTTAAATTTCGCTGGATAATTTGAAATTCGCTGCGTGTTGGGCGACTGGTCTGGGATGCACCATGACCGGAGAGGAAGATTACAGAATCTAATCGGCCACGAGCTAGCTGTCGAGCCTTATCCTCATGTTCTAATAAAAGTAAATAAAGAGCCGTTTTCCCAGTTCCTTTTCTACCTCGAATGAGGCAAGTTGTTTCGTCTAAAAATTTGTCAAAATTAGGAGTTTTCTGAAATAGACCCAGAAGATTTGAGCTGGGATCAGCAGCATTTAAGGCTGGGAATTGAAGGCTTTCAATAATTTTCCAGCGTTGTTCTGTATCTGTTGCTGCTAGAATTTCCTGTGAGCGAATTTGAATAGTTTCTTCATCTATTAAGTTAGCAATTCGATTGTAGTAATCCAACAAACCTGTTACAGGATGATTATCGGCTAGAGCAATTGATGGCAGGTAAGGAACAATTAATGGTTCTGCTATTTCAGATTGAGACTCATCTGAGTCATCACCATTTTCATTCAGTTCATCTTGATCTATTTCGCCCTCAATGACTTTGCGTAAAAGCTGCCAAACCTCTGTAACTTTAGCCGTTCCACTATTGCTGATATCAGGAACAGGTGAAAACACAAAGTTGATTGATAGCTTGCCAAAAGAATTGAGTGATTTTAGGAGAAGATCAATCCCTTGCCGATTTTGCTCGTTCGGAAACAAAAAAATAATTGCCTCATCAGCAGCTTGAAGTAGAGATAAAGCACCCCATTCATTAATTCCGGTACGCGAATCTACTAAAATAACGTCTGGTTTTAACTGCTCTTGAATTTCTCGACTAAAAATAGACCAGAGAGTTTCACCATTATCAAGAATAGTAGTTGCTCGAAGATCATCAACTTTAGAAATGTAATCAAGACTTAAAGAACCCGCAGGAACAATGAAGAGTCTTCCTGTAGCATCCGGTATTGTAACTTCGCCAAATATCTTGGTGATTAAAACATTTGGTTCTAACTCTTCCGGTAGATAGGATCGTTCATAAAAATAATCTACAATACCGAATTCAGGTAGTGGTTTTAAGCTAAAAGCTGTACTTAAACCTGGTGCTTCTAAATCTAAGTCAACAGCCACAACTTTTCGACCGCGCATAGCCAAAATCCAAGCCACATGGGTTAAGGCAGTGGTTCTACCGACTCCTCCCTTAAAAGAGTAGAATGTTATTGTTCGAGGAATGCGGGGTTCAGGTTGAGGGGATTGAGATTGATTTTGAGGATTTGCCGCCCACAAAGCTAAATCTTGCCAAGTTTGTACTGAACTTCCATTTGTAAGCTGGGGGGCTGACAAATCCAAAGATCTTGCTTCTTCTACTGTATATAAAGAAATAAAACCTGGGGATATTTTAAATTTATGAAGGATGCGATACACTTGCTCTTTTCGCTGTGGGAAAGATAATTCTTTAAAGCGATCACTTATAATCGTTAAATTCAGAAGTCCAGAAGTTGAAATATTTATGTCAGTCCATTCCTGCGGAGTCTGTACATAAATGTCCGTAAGCTCCCGTTTAAGTGATACTTGCCAAGTTTCCTGCATATCTGTGTCCTCAAAGTTTAGTAGCTTGCGTCTGTAACCAACCTATGAGACTATTATATGCTGATAGCCACTGCTTATAGTTTGGCTCATCCGATTGACTACTAGAGTAGCGCATATCTATAAAATGTTGATTGTTGGGATTTTCAACTGTGTTAAGCCATTTCATTACTTGTGGAAACTTTTGCACTCTATCATGAAGCTTATTATGCCGCTTCAAAGCATCTTGAAAACTATGTCCCGGATTAGTAATTGTGTGTTTAGGATTGTTAGAATCAGTTTTCCATTCTCGCTTTGCACTTTTGGGCAGGGAAGCTAAAATCATCGCTTTTAGTAAACATTCTATGGTAATGCCTCCGAAGTGCATGGCGGCTACTTTTCTGTCGGAGTGACAAAGTTTTTCAGTATCCATATGACGTTCTAAAAAAGCAGCTTGGTAATCTTCCATGTTTGCGAAAGGTTTGGTGAACTTGGTAGCTGTAACAAATAAATATCGCCTTTATTAGATGATTACCTAGATATTGAGCCAGCGACATAAAAAGTCAAGTTGGCTACTTCATTGGGTCAATTATATCATTTTTAGGATGACAAGTTGAGCGAATAAAAAAATAATTATTATTTAAACAAAGGTCAGATGGAGCTGGCAAAATATCGTTGATATGGCTTGATGTTTTCATTGTTTCGTCAGTAGGGACTTGCAGTATTTACAGTCAGGGAATTAGATAATACAGTATAACTAATTTCTGGATTAGTCTGATACTTTCCTCCGCAATGTCTGCGATCGCCCCAAAAACGTCCCAATCAGCTTTCGGCAGGACGATAGCAAGAGTACAGCAACCGGGTGCAGCAGACCCCTCCTTCGCCGTCAAATGCAGCATCTTCTCGTCCAAACCCTCCTCCTCCTCCTCCAATGCCTCCGCCTCCGCCCCCACATACCTCTCAGGAGTTAAAACATAACACTTACCGTTTTGCTTTTTTCTTGCCTTTTGACTCCGCACCCGTGTTACAACTCTTCTAGAAAGTACATTTGCAGCAAATCTGCCCCGCCCTAACCCAACCGGCCTAACTTCTCCAGAACTTACGTAAAAAGCACCTAAAGTATGATGCGAAACTCGGGCAATACTCTTATTCTATAAATCGATCGGGCATTAAACCGATATCCACAACCGCTAAGATTTATTGCCAAAAATTAAATCTTTCCGGCGAAAAGTTGCTATTTAATGAATAAGACTTTACAATCCAGCAAGGTAAATGAAACTCTCAATGAGCAGTGCTGCAAGCACTAACCCGAAATGGGTCGCAAGTGCCAAAAAGCAGCAAAAGCTACATTTTTTAACTCTTTCAACAGCAAAGCATTGGCAAAAAAACCAGGGATCGACGGTTGGCATCTTGGAACGAATGCTTTGCTCGCAATACTACAAATGTATCAAAACTTGTCTGCCAAATTTAGCCCTAACCGATGCCTAGCTGTAACTCTTGCTGCGTAAGGTTTCAGTTTCTAATTAGGCTGGTTTTATTGTCTTTAACTACTTGAGGATTCGATCGCATGATTTCGTCTACAACTCAATCCGATGTGCTGCCTTTGCCTTCGCCAACCGTAACGGCTGCAACCCAAACCAGTGTGGCTGCAGCAACTGGGGTGTGCGTGACGGTTCACGGTCACTTTTACCAGCCACCCCGGGAAAACCCTTACCTGGACGCGATCGAACGCCAAGCCAGCGCCTCTCCCGCCCACGACTGGAACGAACGCATTGACATCGAGTGCTACCGCCCGAACGCCTTTGCCCGCATACTTAACGATCGCGGCGAAGTCACGGGGATCGTCAACAACTACGAGTATATGAGCTTCAACATCGGGCCCACCCTGATGAGCTGGCTCGAACGCTACGACGCGGAAGTCTACCAGCGGATTCTGGAGGCCGATCGCAAAAGCTGTCAGCGTCTCAACGGTCACGGCAACGCGATCGCCCAAGTCTACAATCACATCATCATGCCTCTCGCTAACGAGCGAGACAAATACACCCAAATTCGCTGGGGGATCGCTGATTTTCGCTCCCGGTTCGATCGCGATCCCGAAGGAATGTGGCTCGCCGAAACCGCCGTAGACTACGCCACCCTCGAAGTTTTAGTCGCTGAAGGCATCCGCTTCATTGTCTTAGCCCCCTCCCAAGCCGAACGCTGCCGCCCGCTAATCGGGCAAAACCACGAAGGGGAACATGGGCAAAATTCCGAATGGCACGAAGTCGGCGGGGGTCAAATCGATCCGACACGCCCGTACCGCTGCTATTTGAAGCCGGAAATGCGATTGATGGCTGACCACCAACTCTCGCCACTGAGCACTCACCATTTTGGCCGCAGGCACTTCCAAAATTCCGAAGCCCCACCTGCCAACACTCCCTACATCGATATCTTTTTCTACGATGGCCCGATCTCGCGGGATATGGGCTTCAACGACGTTCTCAGCAGCAGCCACCACTTGGTGGGGCGCTTGGGTCAAGCAGTACGGGGAGACCACCGACCGGCTCAATTAATCTGCGTGGCGACGGACGGCGAAACTTTCGGCCACCACAAACACAGTACGGAAAAATGCCTCGCTTACGCCTTCACAGAAGAGTTTCCCCGTCGAGGCTGGACGGTGACGAATTTTGCTCATTATTTAAGTCAAAATCCGAGCGCTTGGGAAGTGGAACTCAAACCGGTGACGGCCTGGAGTTGTTCTCACGGGGTCGATCGCTGGCAAGATGATTGCGGCTGCGGTGGTGGTGGCGAGTGGAACCAAAAATGGCGCCGCCCTCTGCGGGATACTCTCAATTGGCTGCGCGATCGACTGATTCCGATTTACGAAGAAGCAGGGCGCAAGCTGTTGAGCGATCCCTGGAAAGCTAGAGATGAATATATTGAGGTCATCCGGGATCGATCGCCCGCTAACGTTGACAGTTTCCTCCAACGCCATCAAGTGCGCCCCCTCGATGCCGGAGAACAGGTGGATGCCCTGCGACTGCTGGAAATGCAGCGCCACACCCTGTTAATGTTCACTAGCTGCGGCTGGTTTTTTGAAGAAATCTCGCGGCCCGAAGGCGTGCAAATTCTGCGCTACGCGGCCCGGGCGCTGGAATTGGCGGGCGAAGTTACCGGCATCCAGCTAGAAAAGGATTTTGTCGCTCAACTAGCCCTCGTACCCAGCAACGTTGACTATTTCAAAACAGGGGCCGAAGTTTACCGCAAACTTGTGGTGACAGCCCAAATTAGTCTCAGACAAGTGGCAGCCCACTACGCGATCAGTTCTCTGTTTGCCAAATATCCCCGCGAACAGCGAGTTTACTGCTATCAGGCCCTGCAGGAAGATTTCCAAATTCAGCGCATGGGCTCGATGACTCTGGCTGTGGGTCAATTGCAGTTAACCTCGGAAATTACGCGGGAAACAGAGGTTTATGTGTTTGCTGCGTTCCACCTCGGCGGCTGGGACTTCCACTGCTGCATTCAGCCTTTTGGCAGCCGCCGGTCTTACACTATGCTGAAAGAGCGGTTGTTTGGGGTTATGCAAGAAGCTTCGGCGGCCCACGCGATTCTGGAAATGGTGCGGCTGTTTGGGGATCAGTCCTTTAGCTTGCGGGATTTATTCGCTGAGGAACGCCACCGGATCGTGCAGTTGCTGAGTCAGGAAAATTTGACTCGGTTGGATCAGCTTTACACTCAGGTTTACCGCGAAAATTACGGGGTGATGATGGCTTTCCACCGAGACGAGTTGCCGGTGCCGGTAGAGTTGCAGGTGGCTGCTGAGGTGGCTTTGGGACACCGCTGTTTGACGGCGGCCAAGGCGCTGGAAGTGGAAACGGAGGATGTGGAACCGTTGCTGGCCGAAATTGAGGCGATCGCCACTGAAAGCGGCCATCTCCGCTGTCGGTTGAACGTTCCCGAAGTCAAGGAAATTTTGGAAAGGCTGGTTTGGCGATCGCTAGACAGGCTGCTGCAAGCAGGATCGGGCGCGGAGGATCGCTCGCCTGTCAAGTTGGAAGCTGATATCCGCACGATCGAGCGTTTGATTGCGGTGGGCGATCGGCTGAGTCTGGGTTTGTGTTTGGACAAATCGCAGGAACTGTATTTCGATTCTCTGTACAGTCAAATTGTGCCTCTGTGTTTGGGCTGGCTGCAACTGCAAGATGCCTCCGAGGGCGAGAGTGTGGTCGCTGCCGTTGCCTTGGGGATTGCAGGTTCCGGCGCCGGCTGGGACTTGTCTTCAATCCGGCAGTTGCTGGAGTTGGGTCAAACCTTGGCTGTTGATGTTGAGTGTTGGTTAAATCAGTTAAGTAAATAGTTTCTCGATTAGCCAAGGAAATCAATTCCCGCGCTTGAGAATCTGCCCGATCGGGGTTTAAATCCCGATCGGGCCTACGGGTTCAACCGAGAATCATCAACATTTCGGCTGACGTGGATCGTGGCTGGGGATCGAAGCAGCGACAGGGAACCGCCAACTTTGTTTAAGTTTTCGCTCTACTTGTGGGAAGATAAGAAGACTGGCGGCAAAGCGTACAAGTGTTAAGCACCAGTAGGCTTTGCAGAGTTTTGAAGAGAGAACACTAAATATAAGTCTGTCAGTAACTCAGGGCTAAAGCCACTGAGCTTGTAAGAGGAATCAAGCAAGCTGTATTGACCAGCCTAAGTCTTCACTGACTACGTTATTGGGGTCATAACACCGGAAAATGCGACGCTAGTTTTCCGCTCTGTTGTTTACAGTTAAACAGTCTTAAAGTCACTCTCGACAGTGCTGTAAGCGTGACAAGCCCCGATAACCTTGGCGAAGCGAACATTACCCCGAAAAGGAGATTGAGGCAACCATACCTCACCGGAGAGGCAACCATACCTCTCCAACCCCGCAAGGGGATTCAAGGCGGTTGAAACCGCCGAGTCGTTTCCCTCTCAGGGCTGAAGCCACTGAGTTTCCCATATACCGAATGTTTCTTATGAAAGTTGGCGATCGCGTTTGCATTAAAAACTCTGTTGTTGTCTACCACCACCCTGAAAATCGCAGTCAACCATTTGATATTAAGGGTATGGAAGGAGAAGTCGTGGCGATCGTTCACGAATGGCACGGCAGACCTGTCAGTGCCAATTGGCCGGTTCTAGTTCAGTTTGACAAAAAATTTCGAGCTCACTTCAAAGAGGATGAGGTCGAATTGATATCTTCGGAAGTCTAGCTGTCTCAAAAGTTGAAGCCGGAGCCCAAAGACAATATCAAATCCCGTCAGTCGATTTTAGATTTTAGATTTTAGATTTACTCCACAGATGAATCTGGAACCTTGAACTAGGATATAAAATTTTGGGCGGCTAACGACTCCTGTCGGAAAGCAATTATCCGTTTTTGGGCGAGGGTCATATAACTGTTGTAGAGTTTGTAGTGAGGAGTTCAGTTTTTTCTGTGGGTGTTAGTCGATCGGCGCGGCTAAAGTCCTTACTACAAACCATCTTTTTTATTTAACGCTTAATTTTTCGACCGTCCGCGGCTGAACCAACCTAAAATATTCCAATCTCCCTGCATTTTCTGCAATTCCTGCTGATGCTGCTTGGCTGTAGCGTAATACCACTGGCAGTGAAGTTCTAGTTCTTGACGGTACTTAATTTCGTCGTAAAACTCGCGGACAATTTGGTGTCTCTGAAAAATTTCGGCCGCGGGAGTCGGTTCTGGGGCAATGTTTTGCAACTCGTGGGGCAGCATGATTGTTTGGGGGCGACGGTGGCTAATATTTGCTGTAATGACTTTAAGCTAACACACTCAATCAATTTTGGATTTTAGATTTTAGATTTTAGATTTTAGATCGTATCCGTTTGATTGGGAATCTTATCTGATGAAGTTTTGTAGGGGCCGCTTCGCCCAGATATTTGATAAGTATAGACAAATTATACAGCATATTCCATGTATGTGCGGTACACACAATCTTGTAGTAAGTAAGGTGCGTCGCCACCAACAATCTGCAAGTTCCATTTAAAAGGTCGCAGCGACGCACCCTACATATTAAAATCACACAATATAAATTTAGCGGCTACTGTACTTCATCAACCTGGAATATGCTGTATAAACCCGCCCCGCCCCTATAATTGGGATGCAACCGGATTTGATATTAGCTTAAATTCTTCAATCTAAAATCCAAAATCCCAAATATAAAATTCTGTTAAAGCCATCCCCGCAGACGATAAACGATTAAGCCGATGTATTCTTTCAAGGCTTTAGTTGACTGGTTTAACTGATAGGTGTCCGGCAATAAATCCAAGGCGACTGATTGCCAATTGCTTTGGGATGCTGCGATATCCTGCTGCGTTATCTGAAAGTCTGTTGGTGCGGCAATTGCTTTTATTCCCTGACGCTGGAAAATTAACAGCGATCGAGTCATGTGCATCGCCGATGTCACTAGCAAAACCTGCCCTTTTATGCCTTTACCATCTAAAATTTTCCGCACGTTGACCGCATTTTGATAGGTGTTGTGTGAATCGGGGTCTTGCAGAATTGCTGATGCCGGTACACCCATTGTTTGGGCAATTTCTGCCATGTCTGCCGATTCGGGAGGCCCGCCACCTTTCCAATCTACTCTACCGCCGCTGAGAATTAGCAGGGAAGCTTTGCCTTGTTTGTAAAGTCGGGAACCATAGATTATGCGATCGCCCGCTTCCGCTAATTCTACCCAAGGACGGGGAGGTAAAGCTGCTTTGACACCGCCGCCCAAGACGATAATCGCTTCAGCTTGGGGGAGTTCGGCGGTTGGTAAGTTTTGCCATTCGAGCGATCGAACTAACGATTTTGAAACCCAACCGCTACTTCCGAGCAGTAAAATAATTAGAGCCGCAGCAATTGGCGCCGCCGCCCATTTCGGACGCTTCCAAAGTGTTATTAAAGCCGCCATCATTAACAGGCAACTCAACCCCAAAGGATAAATAAACAGTGGCAGGAGTTTCGATAGAAATACAAACATTCAATTGGGAATTTGGCATGGGGAAATTGTACGATCGTGTAGCCGAAGTATTGGGTATTGGGACGAAGGGCATTAGTGAATGTTAACTAATGACTAATGACTAATGACTGTTGACTGTTGACTGTTGACTGTTGACTGTTGACTAATGACTAATGACTAATGACTAATGACTAATGACTAATGACTAATGACTAATGACTAATGACTAAAGCTAGCGACGATCCTCTGGCCCGGACAACCAGTCTAACAATGTAGGAGCTTCACGCCTAGAGGTTTTGCTATATAGTTTGCTCTCCCTTTCCACTACTTCTTTATTGAGGATAGCATCCGAGGTTTTCTCCTTGGAACTTAAATTCGGGTTGAGTAGTAATTCGTTGTGCCACCAAGCGACAATTAAACCTGCTGCCACGCCACCAATGACACCAAGGCCAAGACTCAGGGGTAGCGTACATCCTACTAAGCGAAACCCAACGGTAAACAACACAAACCATATCAGCGCGGGGCTAAACCCCTTGGAGTCTCCGGTAAATTTTGGCATAAGCTGCAAGTTATGTTTGTAATAACAAAGAAAGATATTTACAATATTAGCAGACAATCAAATTGGCAAGGGCGATCGAACTGCAACTACTCCCCACAAATCAAGTTTAATTGTACCTCTAAGTCTTGCGCGGTATCTACAATGTTTACAGAAATTGGCTCTAATTCTGTACAAGGTTCAAAAGCTGCTTGCTGCGAACTCAATAGTTCTGCTGTCGCGTCGGCAATATCGCCCCTGCGCTGTTGCAGTCGTTCTCGCAATACTTCAATTGGTGCGGTGCAGTAAATGATTTGCAGGGGTAAGCCGTGGGATTGAGCCTGATTAATCGCATCGGTTCTCCAGTTTTGGCGATCGAACTTGGCATCTAAAATCACATCCCAACCTCGGTCAGCCAAAATTATCCCCAACTCTAACAATCTACCATAAGTCTGCGCGGTCATTTCATCCGAGTACAAATCTTGCCCTCCGCGTTCATTTAAAGGAATTCCGCCTAAATGTTTGCGAACCGCATCGGATCGAATGTGAATTGCCCCAGTGCGGCGAGCCAAATATCGAGCCGCTGTACTCTTGCCAGAACCCGACAAACCCGACATCAAAGTTAACTTTCCCTGGCGCGGTTTTGTGTATTGCCAAGCCAGTTTATAGTAATGAGCGGCTGTCTGTGAAATCTCTGCTTTGTGGGCTGTTGAAATAGCGGGATCGTCCAACATTAACGAAGTTACTTTTGCTCTAACATAAGCTTGACGACTCAAATACAAAGGCAACAGTTGAAGTCCTTCCCAATCCCCTGTTTGTTCGATGTAAGTATTGAGAAAAGCATTGCCTAAGTCTCTGCGACCGCGCGATTCCAAATCCATTACTGTAAAAGCGACATCGTACATCACATCAACAAAGCGAAAAGGCTCGTTAAATTCAATGCAGTCGAACAGCAATATTTTATCTAGCCAGAATGCTATATTCCGCAAGTGCAAATCTCCGTGGCACTCGCGAATTTTATTATTGCCAATCCGGCGATTAAATAATTCGTGATTTTTGTCAAAAAACGCATCTGTATAATCTTTAGTTTCCTGAAATTGTGCCTGAGTCTGGGGCCCGCCGATATATTTTTGCGAAATCAGGTAATTGTTGTCTATTGCGGCTCGAATCTGACTGACTTCGCCAAATGTGCGAATGTAGCTATTACTAATTGCCGTGCTGTGAAACTTGGCAACTTCCCTCCCTAAGTCTGCCATAACTTGCTCGGTCAACAGTCCGCGTTCCAACAAACTGAGTAACAGCGAATCTTGAGGAAATTCTCGCATTTTCAGCACGTATTCTACAGCAATCTCGCCAGAATTTATAGCAGGTAAGTTGCTGCCCAATTGAAATAAATCTCCAATTTGAACAATTGGCAAAACTTGTAGATAAATTTCCGGTGCAGTGCGTCGGTTCATTAGCAATTCTTCGTTGCAGAAATGCTGCCTTTTATCCAATGTTGAATAGTCTAAAAAGCCAAAATTGACGGGTTTCTTGATTTTGTAAGTATAATCTCCTGTCAGCAGGACAAAGGAAGCGTGAGTCTGAATTAGCTGCACTGGTTCAGTCACCCCGTGCGGGTAAAAACCGGGCTGCAACATTTGCTGGATCAGAGGTGGGAGACAAGTCATAGCGATTTTAGATTTTGGATTTTAGATTTTAGATTGGGGATTTTGGATTGTGAATTTTAGATTTTAAGTTGGGGACTTTAGATTGGGAGTGGGGATGTTGACTTTAATCCGATTTATTATAGAGTTGATAGTTAGTGTAAAAAAAAGCAGCGATGACAGAAAATAATCAAGAATCTGGTTCCGTGGATGTGTTTGGCGTAGGCAATGCCCTTGTAGACATCCTAGCATTGGTGGAAGATGAATTTGTACTCGGCCACGGGCTGAATCGCGGCGGGATGACGCTGATGAATTCGGAAACGCAGGGGGGGATTTTGCACGATTTAGAACACAATTCGCTGCAAATGCGATCGGGGGGTTCGGCGGCAAATACGATGATTGGTTTGGCTCAGAGCGGCGGTAAAGCGTATTATTCGGGGAAGGTTGCTAAGGATACTAACGGCGAATTTTATCGGCAAGATTTGCTGGCGGCGGGGATTGATTTTAACGTGCATCCTGCTGCTGAGTCGAAGGAACCCACTGGTACTTGTGTTGTGCTGACTACGCCGGATGCGGAACGCACGATGTGTACTAATCTGGGGGTTTCTACTACTCTGGCTGCGACTGATATTGATGTCGATCGACTGGCTCACTGCAAGTACAGTTATGTTGAGGGTTATCTTTGGGATGCTCCCGATCCGAGAAAGGCTAGCATTGAGACGATGGAACAGTCTAAGCGTCTGGGTGTGAAGGTGGCTTTTACTTTTTCGGATGGCTTTTTAGTCGATCGATTTGCTGATGATTTTCACAAGGTGGTTTCGGAATATTGCGATGTAATTTTTTGCAATGCTGATGAAGTTCGGAGCTTTTTTAAGGAGGAATCTCTGGAAGAGTGCGCTCGGAAAATGAGCGAGATTTCGGATTTGGCTTTTATCACTAATGGGGATAAAGGCTGCATGGTGGTGGAGAACAAACAGATTGTTGATGTGGCTGGATTTCCGGTAAAGGCGATCGATACTGTGGGTGCTGGGGATGCTTTTGCGGGGGGTGTTTTGTTTGGAATTACTAACGGTTTAAGTTCTACACAAGCGGCTCGCTGGGGCAATTTCTTGGCTTCTAGGGTGGTGCAGATTCATGGGCCGCGTCTGGAGGGTTCTCAGGCTCATCTTTTGAGTGAGGTGATTTCTGGTTAGGAATTGAAAGGGGCGATCGCACTTTTTGTGTTAAGGGCGATCGCGCCAAATATACCTGTAGGGGCAATCCCCCCGTGGTTGCCCTAAGCCGGGGCGGGCACGGGGGCACCGCCCCTACGGTAAAATCGATTGAGTGCCAAATATACCTGTAGGGGCAATCCCCCCGTGGTTGCCCTAAGCCGGGGCGGGCACGGGGCACCGCCCCTACAGTCAAATCGATTGATCACGATCGTCAAGCGGGTAGGCGATCGCGCCAAATATACCTGTAGGGGCAATCCCCCCGTGGTTGCCCCCTCCGCGCTGGCACGATCGTCAAGCGGGTAGGCGATCGCGCCAAATATACCTGTAGGGGCAATCCCCCCGTGGTTGCCCTAAGCCGGGGCGGGTACGATCGTCAAGCGGGTAGGCGATCGCGCCAAATATACCTGTAGGGGCAATCCCCCCGTGGTTGCCCCCTCAGCGCCGGGGCGGGCACGGGGGCACCGCCCCTACAGTCATATCGAATTGAGATCATAATGGCACGATCGTCAAGCGGGTAGGCGATCGCGCCAAATATACCTGTAGGGGCAATCCCCCCGTGGTTGCCCCCTCAGCGCC